>CBDVDB010000114.1:0-6870 GCA_965372625.1 uncultured Nitrospinaceae bacterium | reverse complement strand
CCGGTTTCTTTTTGGCTTCAACTTTTTTCTTTTCGTCTTTTTTAGGAGCGGCTTTTTTCCCGGCCTTGGGTTTGGGGGCCTCGGCTTCGCCTTCCCGGTCTACCAGTTCGATAAACGCCATGGGCGCGTCATCACCCAAGCGGTTGCCGATTTTAATGATGCGGGTATACCCGCCGTTGCGCTGGGCGTACCGCTCCGATAGTGGGCCGAACAATTTGATAAACGCGTCCTTTTCGTGGACTACCTTGCGCGCCAGGCGCTTGGCATGCAGTGTTCCTTTTTTCCCCAAAGTGATGGTTTTTTCCACGTGGCTCCGCAATTCTTTCGCCTTGGCGAGGGTGGTGCGGATCCGCTCACTGCGGATCAGGGCAGTGACCATATTCCGGAACAGAGCTTTGCGATGAGCTGTAGTGCGGCCCAGTATTCGGCCTGACTTTAAATGTCGCATTATTTTCCTAACTTTCTTCCTGAATCTATACTCTAGATCCGTTCAGCATCGGTTTCCATTTCCTTTTTTTTGCGTGCGGCGGCAATCTGCTTGAGATCGTCTTCCTCGAGTTTCATACCCAAATGCAATCCCATTTCTTCAAGAATCTCTTTGATTTCGTTCAGGGATTTGCGGCCAAAGTTTCGGGTTTTCAGCATTTCGCCATCGCCTTTCTGCACCAGTTCTGAAATAGTCTGGATATTCGCGTTCTTCAGACAGTTGTAAGACCGCACCGAAAGCTCCAGTTCTTCAACACTTTTAGACAGGTTGACGATCATCTTCTGTTTCTTTTCATCCACCTGCGGCTGAACCTGTTCGGGTTCCTCATCAAAGTTGATGAAGATCTGCATATGGTCTTTGACGATTTTCGCGGCGTGGGCGACGGCGTCTTCCGGAGAGATGCTCCCGTTGGTCCATAATTCCATAACCAGCGCGTCGAAATCGGTGGACTGGCCGACGCGGGTTTTCTCGACCGTATAATTCACTTTTTCGATGGGGGAGAAAAGCGCGTCTACCGGGATCATCTGCACGGATTCGGCGCTGAGATCATGACGGTCTGCAGGCACATAGCCTCTGCCGCGTTTCACGATCACTTCCAAATCCAACACTCCGCCTTTATCCAATACCGCAATCGGTTGATCGGGATTGAGGATTTCGATATCCGGGTCCCTTTCAAAATCTCCCGCAACAACGCTGCCCGGCGAATTTTTCTTCAAGTACATTCTTTTCTGTTCGGCCTGGCCGCTCATCTTGAGCCGCAACTGCTTGAGGTTCAGGTTGATTTCGCTGACATCTTCCATGACGCCGGGGATCGATGAAAATTCATGGTAGATTCCCTCGAATTTGGCCCCGATGATGGCCGCTCCCTGCAGGGAAGAAAGCAGCATTCGCCTGAGAGAATTGCCGACGGTGACCCCATATCCGCGCTCAAAGGGTCCTGCGCGGAATTTGGCGTAATTGCCGGTTTTGGTTTTTTTGTCAAAATCAATACGTTTTGGTTTAACGATGCCTTGCATCACCATGTAATCAATCCTCCGATTGAGTCTATTGTGGACACCCAGAAGATATGCTGAATGATAAGTAAATTCCGATTGTGGGGACTATTAACGCGAATAGAGTTCGACAATCAATTGTTCCTGAACGGGCATGGTGATATCCTCCCGGTTTGCGAGAGACTGCACCACCCCTTCCTTCTTGTCGGCATCAAAGGTCAGCCAGGAAGGCAGAGTTTTGCCCTTAATATTTTCCAAAGCGGTTTTAATTGGAAATTTTCCCGCCTTGGTTTTTACGGGCGCGATCACATCCCCTTTTTTCACCATATAGGAGGGGATATCCACTCTCTTGCCATTGATCGTAAAGAACCGGTGACGCACCAGTTGCCGTGCGGCGCTTCTGGAACCCGCCAACCCCATTCGAAAAACGACGTTATCGAACCTCATTTCCAGTAGTTGAAGGAGGTTTTCCCCGGTAACCCCCTTCTTCCGGTCCGCTATTTTAAAATATTTTCTGAACTGTTTTTCCAGGACTCCATAAATGCGGCGCACTTTCTGCTTTTCCCTCAACTGGACGCCGTATTCGGAAAACTTGGTCCGGCCCTGTCCGTGCTGGCCGGGAGCATAGGCTCTTTTATCGATGGCGCACTTGGGCGTTTCGCATCGCGAAGCCTTCAAGAACAGTTTTTCACCTTCTCTCCGGCAAAGCCGGCATACTGAATCCGTATATCTTGCCAAACCCGATACTCCTCTTAAATGAGCTTACACTCTTCTTCGTTTACGTGGACGGCAACCATTATGGGGAATGGGAGTTTTATCCCGAATGACGGAAATCTCCATCCCTACCGCCTGCAATGACCGAATGGCTGACTCCCTGCCGGCTCCCGGTCCTTTGACATGAACTTCCAGTTTTCTCATACCCATATCGCGGGCTTTGACGGCGGCTTTTTCAGCTGCGACCTGAGCCGCGAAGGGTGTGCTTTTGCGCGATCCCTTGAATCCCTGCGCACCGGCACTGGACCAGGAAACGACATTTCCCGAGAGATCGCTGATCGTCACGATGGTATTGTTGAACGTGGCCCGGATATGCGCGATGCCGCATTCGGGGGCCGATTTGCTTTTCTTTTTCCCGCTTTTGGATTTCTTGTCCATGGATTCCTTCTTTATTTTTTAGATTTGGAGGCGCCGCCGGTTTTGCGCGGTCCTTTGCGGGTCCGGGCATTGGTATGGGTGCGCTGACCTCTGACGGGAAGGCCCCGACGGTGGCGCAGGCCCCGGTAACACCCGATGTCCATCAGACGTTTCATGTTCATGTTAACGGCGCGGCGCATATCCCCTTCCACATCATATTCTTTTTCGATGATGGAGCGGACTTTGGCGATCTGCTCCTCCGTCATGTCCTTGATTCTCAATTCATGAGGGATCTGCGCCTTTTCCAGAATCTTAGTGGAAGAGGTAGGCCCTATGCCATAAATATAAGTCAAGGCAATCAACGCTCTCTTTTCCCGGGGAATGTCTACACCTGCAATACGTGCCACTTGATATCCTTTCTACACCTGAATTGAATCTGTTTTCAGCGGGTTATCCCTGCCTCTGTTTATGTTTGGGATTTTCGCAAATCACCCGCACGACACCTCGCCGGCGGATCACTTTACATTTAATGCATATGGGTTTTACGGATGATCTTACTTTCATGCTGCACCTGCCTATTTATATCGATACGTTATACGTCCGCGTGTTAAATCGTAAGGAGACAATTGCACCTTGACTTTGTCTCCGGAAAGGATTCGGATGAAATGCATTCGCATTTTTCCGGAGATATGCGCCAGGATTTTATGCCCGTTTTCCAACTCCACGCGAAACATGGCGTTGGGCAGGGGCTCTAAAACGGTCCCTTCGACTTCTATGGCTGCTTCTTTGGTCATAATCAAATCACCATTTTGCAAAGTTTGGTGAATATTTCCTCCATTCCGCCGCGGCCCTGAATGGTTTTCAATTTCCCCTGCTTCCGGTAGAACTCTTTAAGGGGGGCCGTTTCTTTATGGTAAACCGCTTGCCTCTTAACGATGGTTTCTTCCTTGTCATCGGGGCGCTGATACAACTCCCCGCCACAACCATCGCAAACTCCATCGACCTTGGGCGGATGCGAGGTCTGATGAAACATGGCTCCGCAATTCTTACAGGTACTGCGACCGGCCAGCCGGACCAGCAATTCCTCCCGGTCGACCTCCAGATCCACTACCAAATCGATATCCTGACCCATCGCCACCAGAGTTTCCCCCAGTTTTTCCGCCTGGACGATGGTTCTGGGGAACCCGTCGAGAATGTATCCCGCCTCACAATCGGGCTCCACAATGCGTTCTTTAATCAAACCGATGACCACTTCGTCAGGGACCAGTTCCCCTTTATCCATATAGCTTTTGGCCTGTTTCCCCAATTCCGTATCATCCTTCACGGCGGCCCTCAGGATATCCCCGGTCGAGATTTTGGGGATATTGAACTTATCCTGCAGCATATTGGCCTGGGTCCCTTTTCCGGACCCGGGGGGGCCTAACAATATCAACCTCATCGATCAGCCTCGGCGACCTCGTATCCTCCCCTTTTTCAAAAACCCGTCGTAGTTGCGTTGGACCAGGTGGGATTCGATTTGTTGCATTGTATCGAGGGACACTCCAACGACGATAAGCAAGCTGGTACCGCCGAAATAGAACGGAATGTTGAAGTATTTTATCAGATAATCCGGCAAAATACAGACAAAAGACAGGTAAATTGCCCCATAAAAGGTCAACCTCGATAAAATCTGATCAATAAAATCAGCGGTTTTGGTTCCGGGGCGAATTCCGGGTATAAAACCGCCGTTCTTTTTCATATTGTCCGCCACCTCCGTGGGGTTGAAAATAACCGCCGTATAGAAATAACAAAAGAAAAATATCGCGCTGATGAAAAACATGCTGTAAATCATCGTCCCCGGCGTCATCAGAGCCGCAAAGGTCTGCATCCAGGGATGGTCGATAAACTGCGCCACTGTGGCCGGCAACATGATAATCGACGAAGCAAAAATCGGCGGAATCACCCCGGAAGTATTCACTTTCAGGGGCAGATGGGTGCTTTGCCCGCCGTACATTTTGCGTCCCACCATCCGTTTGGCGTACTGGATGGGTATCCGCCTCTGTCCACCTTCGGTAAACACGATGGCTCCCACCACGCCGGCCATCAGCACCGTCAAAAACAGAACCACCAGAATGGACAACTCGCCAGTGCCCATCAAATCCATGGACAGGAAAATTGCCGAAGGCGCTCCCGCTACGATGCCGGCAAAAATGATCAGCGAAATACCGTTACCGATCCCCCGCTCGGTAATCTGCTCGCCCAGCCACATGATAAACGCCGTGCCTGCGGTCAGCGTCAGGATCGCCATCAACCGGAAGCTCCAACCGGGCTCCGGCACAATGGCGGTACCACCGGGACTTTTCATGGCTTCCAAGGCAATGCTGATCCCCGTACTCTGGATCAGGCTGATAACGATGGTGCCATACCGGGTGTACTGGGTGATTTTTTTCTGGCCCTGTTCGCCTTCCTTTTTCAGTTGCGCCAAGTGCGGCGACACGATGGTCATCAACTGCAAAATAATGGAAGCGCTGATATAGGGCATAATCCCCAGCGCGAAAATCGTCGCCCGGCTCAACGCACCGCCGGAAAACATGTCGAACATGCCCATGATGGTGCCTTTGGTCAGGGCAAAAATTTCCGACAGCGCGGCCCCATCGATTCCAGGGGTCGGGATATGGGCAC
Source organism: uncultured Nitrospinaceae bacterium (assembly GCA_965372625.1). Taxonomy (GTDB): domain Bacteria; phylum Nitrospinota; class Nitrospinia; order Nitrospinales; family Nitrospinaceae; genus SZUA-226. Next base: position 1,599 of record CBDVDB010000114.1, on the reverse strand, counting down.
CGATTCGGTAAACCACCAAAACTCCCAGAGTGAACAGAATCCGCCTTTTGAGCTCGGGAATTTTAAATAGATTGCCGAAACTCTCTGCGCCGCTCATTTAAAGAACTATAGCCTTTCCCCCGGACTTTTCGATCTTCTGTGCCGCGGATCGGCTGAACTTGTGGGCATGAATCTCAATCGCCCCGGTCAACTCGCCATCCCCCAGCACCTTGACGGCGCCGGCGTTCCGAATCAATCCTTTGTCCTTTAAAACCTGAGGCGTCACCGGGCCCTCCACACTCAGCCCAGCCAGGGTTTTCAGGTTGACCAGATCGTAGGTTTTCTTGAAAATATTGGTGAATCCGCGTTTGGGAAGGCGCCTTTGCAGAGGCATCTGGCCGCCTTCAAACCAGGGATGCGGATTGCCGCCGGAGCGGCTTTTCTGGCCCTTCTGGCCCCGCCCGCAGGTTTTTCCGACACCGGACCCCATGCCTCTTCCCACCCGCTTCGGATTTTTGCGGGCTCCGGGATTATTTTTTAAAGTCGATAATGTGATCATTTTTTATAAATTCCAATGCCGTTCAGGCGGAGGGTTTCGCCTCCATCAATTTCTCCCGTGACCGGGAAAATTGCTCGGCGTTACGCAGGGTGACCAATCCATTGATCGTGGCCTTGACCACATTGTGAGGATTATTAGTGCGCAGGCACTTGGTCAGGATGTCCTTCACTCCTACGGCTTCGAGCACCGCGCGCACCGCACCGCCGGCGATCAAACCCGTACCCCGGGAAGCCGGCTTCATCAATACGCGCCCGGACCCATACTGACCGATGATTTCGTGCGGTATGGTCGACCCGTCCAGCGAAACCTCAACCTGGTTTTTCTTGGCCTTGTCAATACCCTTACGAATTGCTTCCGGTACTTCATTGGCTTTGCCGAGGCCCCAGCCCACCTTGCCTTCGCGGTTGCCCACGACTACGAGAGCGCTGAAGCTAAACCGGCGTCCACCCTTCACTACTTTGGCGACGCGTTTGATCTTGACGACTTTATCTACCAGATCCGTATTCTTTCCGATTCGATCCCGCAACGATTATCCTCCTGCCCTCCGGGCGGCACATCACCCTGTGGACTTAAAATTTAACTCCCTTTTCACGCACCGCATCGGCCAGCGCCTTAACGCGACCGGCATAAATGAATCCGTTTCGATCGTAATACACTTCCTTGATCCCCTGTTTCGCGGCCTTGTCGCCCAGCAGGGAACCCACCAGCACGGCGGCCTTGACATTACCGCCGAATTTCATTTGGTCCTGGAAGGCCTTGGAAACGGAAGACTCTGCAATCAGGGTTTTGCGTTCCTGATCATTAACGATCTGCGCATAAATATGCTTGGAACTTTTGAATACCGTCAATCGCAGCTTGTCCGGATGGCGCTGAGTTTTGGTCTTCACGCGCTGTTTTCGATGTAGCCGGCGGCGGCGGCGTAATGTTGTTTTCATAGCTGATGAACCTTATACACCGGCGCTAGCGGCAGTTTTACCGGCTTTTCTCCGGATGCGTTCGCCGGCATACATCACCCCTTTGCCCTTGTAGGGCTCGGGTGGCCGGAACTTCCGGATTTCAGC
>CBDVDB010000113.1:0-6885 GCA_965372625.1 uncultured Nitrospinaceae bacterium | reverse complement strand
GTGATGTACCGGAACACGTTGAAAACCGAATACTCTGAACTGAGCGGATAAAATAAGTGATAAAACATCGCTTCCTCTATGTGGGTTCCATCAAACCGTCCACCACTTTTTCCATTTGCGCCCCGCGTGATCCTTTAAACAGCAGGCAGTCGCCGGGCTGGCTGTTTTCCTTCAGAAAATCGATGGCCTCCTGGTGGCTGTCGAAACATTTAACGTGATCTTCGCCCATACCCGATTGAGCGGCGGCTTTTCCCGCAATACCCGCCAGCTCCCCCACGGTCACCAAAAAATGAAATTTGTGTTGGGAAATTTCGCTTCCCAGATGACGGTGGGCGGCGTCGGCTTCATCCCCCAATTCCAGCATGTCGCCGATCACCATGAATTTTCGACCCGAGGCCGGGTACTCCTTCATCATCTGCATGGCCTCCCGCATGGATTGCGGATTGGCGTTGTAGGTGTCGTTGAGCAGTGTCATGTTCCTGAACCGCGTACTCTCGCCGCGCTGAGAGAGCTTGTGTTTTACACTCAATCCGGCTTTCATCATTTCAAGCGATACGCCCAAAGCGTGACCGACGGCGGCCGCGGCGAGCGCGTTGTAGATATTGAACCGGCCGAGCAGGGGCAAGGTGACCTGAATTTTTTTATCTCCTACGTTTAATGTGAAGTCGTAACCGGAAATGGAGGCCGGACGGATATCGGTAGCCATGACATTGGCCTTGTTTTCGATCCCAAACGTGATTTTTTTGATCCGCAGTTTGTCGACCAGTTCCAGGATCAGCGGATCGTCGACGTTGACGATAGCGGTGCCCTGTTGCGGCAAGGCTTTAAAAAGTTCGCCTTTGGCCATTTGTATTTCTTTCAGGGATTTTAACTGGATCATGTGCGCCTCGGAGATATTGGTGATGACGCCGATTCGAGGTTTGGCAATTTCAGCCAGGCGCGCGATTTCTCCGGCGGCGCTCATGCCCATTTCCAGAACCGCTGATTTGTGGGATTTGTTCAGCCCCAGCAAAGTGAGCGGCAAACCGATGTGATTGTTCAGGTTGCCTTCTGTTTTGAGGGGCGGATACTTCATTTTCACCATACTGGCGATCATTTCCTTGGTCGTGGATTTGCCGTTGGTGCCGGTGACGCCGATGAGCTGGATCGTAAACGTATTTCGGTGAAAGCCCGCCAGCTCCTGAAGGGCGATGATCGTATCCGGAACTTCCACGGCGAAGACTTTCCCTTTTTCCAGCAGGGATTTATCAGGGAGCTTGGCGCGGTCAGAGAACACCACACCGGCCGCCTTGTTGTTGATCACATCTTCCAAAAAGTCATGGCCGTCGAAATGATCGCCCTGGATGCAGAAAAATAATCGGCCGGGTTCCATCGTTCTTGAGTCGATGGCGACGCCCTCGAATTTCCAGGCAGGATCACCCGTCACAAGCTTCCCTTTAACGGCTTTCATTAATGTATTTAAATCGCTGTTCATGAGCTGGGCCCTAACCTTTCCTTGAGCGCCCGCTGGGCTTCTTCGCGGTCGTCAAAATGAATTTTTCCGGTGTTTAGAATCTGGTAGTCTTCGTGACCCTTGCCGGCGATCAGCACGAGGTCGCCGGTTTGCGCCCGGTTGATGGCAAAATCGATCGCATCCCTGCGGTTGGGAAGGATTGTGTAATGCTCCTCGGGTTTCCGGTTCGTGGGGATTCCTTCCCGGATGTGCCGGATAATCTGTTCCGGGTCTTCGGTGCGGGGATTGTCGGAAGTGATGACGGTAAAATCGGCCATCGCCAGCGCGACCCGTCCCATTTCCTTGCGTTTGCCGGGGTCGCGGTCGCCGCCGCATCCGAACACGACAATCACGTGTTTGCTGGAGATGGTCCGGGCGGCGTTCAGGGCGTTGGCCAGAGCGTCGTCCGTGTGCGCGTAATCGACGGCGACGATGAAGTCCTGCCCCTGCTGTACTGTTTCAAACCGGCCGGGAACCCGGGCCAGCGTTGCAATTCCTCGCGCGATGTGTTCCAGGGAAATTCCCTGCGCCAGCGCGACGGCGGAGGCAGAGAGCAGGTTGTGAGCATTGTGCCGCCCAAGCAGAGGGGACTGAATGGCCTGAGTGCCTGAAGGGGTTTTCAGTGTGAACCGGATGCCGCCTTCGGACAAAACACAATCCTCCGCCGTCACGTCTGCACGCGAGTCCAGTCCGGTGGTCAGGGTTTCAACGGAGCTTTCCCGGACAATTTCCCGCCCCACCGGATCATCGATGTTGATGACCTGTTTTTGAATTTTGCAATCCCGGAACAAAATCTTTTTGCTTTTTTTATAGTGTTCAAATGTTTTGTGATAATCGAGGTGGTCCCGCGTGATGTTGGTGAACACGCCGACCGCGAACCGCAATTCCCGCGCCCGCTTGAGCGCCAGCGAATGGGAGGACACTTCGATACAACATTTTTCGACTCCCTGGTCGGCCATTTCCGAGAGCATGCGGTTGATCTCCAACGCTTCCGGCGTGGTCATGGGCGCCGCCTGTTCCCTGCCGCCGTAACGGTAGTTGATGGTGCCGATGACGCCGCAGGAATGCCCCGCCGTTTCAAAAATTCGTTCCAGCAGATAGGTCAATGTGGTTTTACCGTTGGTCCCCGTGATACCGATCAGATCCAGCCGGTCCGAGGGATGCCCATAAAACCGGTCGGCCACCCAGGCCAGCACATGCCGCGAATCGTCCACGTGAATGGCGGTGACGTCCGGGCGGTGAAAACCCGCGGCCCGTGTTTGCTCCGGGGTCATTTCCGTGACAAACGCGCCGGCCTGCTTTTCAAGGGCCTGTCCGATAAACCGGCTACCGTCGTGATGGTGGCCGGGCATGGCGATGAACAGCCCCTGCGGCTCCACTTTGCGGGAGTCGTAGGCGATGGCGGCAATGTCGCGATCCAGCGTTCCTGTGATGTCAGCCATGGGATAACCGTCAATCAGGTTCCTAAGTTTCTGGGCCATAAACACTCGGTTGAAGGCGAGGCTCGGGGTTTGCAACCCCTCGGCTTCATCCTTCGGACTTGCGCTACGCCCGGTCCAGCACAAACACCCGGTCCAGACTGGAAGGGATGTGCAGGTACCGCAACGTTTTCCGGGCGATTTTTTGAAACACCGGGGCGGCCACTTCGCTTCCCCAATACGATTTTTGCGGCTCGTCGATCATCACCAGGATGACCAGCCGGGGCGCGTCGGCCGGCACGAATCCGATGAACGACGCGAGATATTTGGTCTTCGAGTAAGTTTGAGTTGCCGGGTCGATCTTCTGCGCGGTGCCGGTTTTGCCCGCCACTTCAAACCCGGGAATCGCCGCCCGGGCCCCGGTGCCGTTTTTCACCACCGATTTGAGAATGTTGATCATCTGGCGGCTGGTGGATTCGGAAAGCACCGTCTGGATGCCTTCGGGCTCAAACGTTTTTTCCAGGGTTCCGTTTTTGAGAATGGCCCGGGTCAACCGCGGGCGAATGAGCACCCCACCGTTGGCGATGGCCGAGATGGCGGAGACCATCTGCATCGGCGTTACGGAAATTTCATGGCCGAAGGATATGGAGGCCAGGGACAATCCCGACCATTGGCTGAGGTTTCTCAATTTGCCCGTGGCTTCGCCGGGAAGGTCGATTCCCAACTTGCCGCCGAACCCGAACTTTTGGATGTAATCGAAGAAACGGCTTTTCCCCAGCCCCTGGGCGATTTTGATGGCGCCGATATTGCTCGACTTGGCGATGATGTTACTCAGGGTCAGCCATCCGAACTGGTGGCCGGCCGCTTCGCCGATGCGTGACCTGCCCACCCGGAAGGATCCGTTCTCACAGAAAAAGATGTCGTCGGGTCCCGCCAGCCCTTCTTCCAATGCGGCTGCGGCGACGATGGGTTTGAATATGGAACCCGGCTCGTAAGCGCTGGCCACGGCGTCGTTGCGCCAGATTTCCCTGGGATAGGCCCGGTAGTTGTTGGGGTTGAACTCAGGGGCGGAGGCCAGGGCGTAAACGGCGCCCGTATACGGGTCCATGACAATCGCCAGCCCGCTTTTGGCCTGGTATTCCCTGACTTGCCGGCCGAGTTCCCGCTCGGCGATAAACTGAATCACCTCGTCCAGCGTCAGCACCACATCCCGTTTGCCTTTATTGAGTTCGTGCGCGTTGGCGGTGGTCCACAAGAACCGTCCGCGCGCGTCTTTTTCGAGGACGGACCGTTGGGGATTGCCTTTGAGGACGGCGTGATGGAAATGTTCGACTCCGGCCAACCCCTGATTGTCCAACCCGACAAAGCCCAGGGTGCTGGCGGCGAGTTTTCGTTTCGGATAATAACGCTTGGTTTCGGTGATGAACCCAACACCCACGAGGTCCAACTGCTTGAGTTTTTCGACTGCGTTCATTTCGCTTTTACGTTTGATCCAGACGAAATGCCGGTTGGAATTCAGTTTCTTTAGAACGGCTCCGGGGCTCAGCCCCAGCGTCCGGGCGAGGATACGGGCGGTGGCGGTTTTTTCAACAATGCTTTTAGGATCGGCATACACCGATTCCACTTGGATATTGATGGCCAGCTGGTTCCGGTTGCGGTCATAAATATTGCCTCGGCCGGATGTGATTTCCACCGTCCGCAAATACTGCTTTTCGGACTGGGCCACGAGATGATCGTGTTGAATGATCTGGAGATGAACCAACCTGCCCGCCAGCACCAGTCCGAACGCCAGCAAGGCGAAGGAGACCAGCGCCAGCCTGCTTTGGACCGCCTGGGCGGATGTGCTTTGGGATTTGGATTTCAGTTTTCGCATGACTTTATTTCAACAGGATGGTGACGACTTGTCCGGGTTGGGCTTCTCTCATGCCGATCTGGGTTTCAGCCAGAAATTGAATGCGGTCCAGCGACCTCAGGCTGTCCCGTTCGAGTTTGAGCAGGTTGTTTTTCTGAGTCAACTCATGGTACAGGTGTTTCTGTTCCTGAAATTCGTACGCCAGGTTCACCATTTTGACGTTGGGCCAGACGTAGACCAGGGCGCACGCGAGAAAGAGTAAACCCATCAGCGTGACCACCCAGAATTCCCGGGGCGATACGTGAAACCATTCGGTTACCAGTTTGCGGGCGATCTTAAACATAAATTCTTTCAGCCGCTCTCAGCTTGGAGCTGGAAGCGCGGGGGTTGGCTTTCACCTCTTCCGCCGACGGCTTGACCACGCGGCGGGTGATGACCTTCAGCCTGCTCTTTTTCCCGCAAATGCAGACCGGGAATTTCGGCGGGCAGACGCAACCCTTCTCCTCATCGCGGAAAAACTGCTTGACGATGCGGTCTTCCAGGGAATGAAAGGAGATCACCACCAATCGGGCGGTGGCATTTAACAGGTGTATGGAGTCGAGGAGAGTGGTACGGAGATGATCGAGTTCACGGTTGACCGCAATGCGCAGGGCTTGGAAGGTTCGTGTGGCAGGATGAATTCTCGCGGGACGCGGCTGTTTGGCCGCGCTGGAGAGGATTCTTGACAAAGAGGCGGTAGTACTCAGGGGGCCTTTGCCCTGCGCTTTGCGGATATACCGTACTATCTTTTTGTAGTGCCGTTCTTCTCCGTAAGTTTTGATGATGTCTTCGAGTTCTTTATCCGACAGCGTTTCGAGCAAATCCGCCGCTGTCGTTGTAGCCTCCCGGTTCATTCGCATGTCGAGAGGGCCGTCGTGCATGAAACTGAACCCGCGCTCCGGGGTGTCCAACTGCCGGGACGATACCCCCAGGTCTAACAGCAAGCCATCTATTTCCTGGATGTTCCTTTGAGCCAGGATGCTTTGGATTTCACTGAAATTCCCGTGCACCAAAATGATCCTTTCTCCAAAAGGAGCCAATCGCTTGCGGGCTCTGGCCAGGGCCTCTGCATCCTGATCGATCCCCAGAACCCGGCATTGCGGTCCTGAGTTCTGCAATATCGCTTCAGCATGCCCCCCATCGCCTAATGTTCCGTCGACGATGAGATGTTTGTCCCCGGCGTTTAAATAATGGAGGACCTCCTCTCTCAGTACGGGTATGTGATAATCCACCATGGCGGTTGCTCCCCCACGGCCCGGGCGGTCAGGATTTGCTCCATCGGTCCCCCGCCCAGATTTCAAACGTTTTTGACATCCCGACTAGTACGACCTCCTTGTTCAATCCGGCGATTTCCCGCTGAAACTGGGGAATCAGAAGCTTTCCGGATTTCAACTCACACTCGCTGGCGCGGGAGTAAAACTCCCTCATCTTTTGCCGATCTTCCCGTTCCAGCCCGGACAAACTATTCAATTTTTCCTCGTTGACCTGCCATTCCTTCTGGGGAAAGGCGATCAGAAAATTATCCATGACAGCGACCACCAGGTTGGAGTCATAAAACCGCTCCAGAATGGCCTTGAACTTGGAAGGCACGTTGAGGCGGCCCTTATCGTCCATATTTACGCTGTAAGTACCTAAAAAACCGTTCATTGCTTCCCTGCCAGGGGTGCCTGCGTTCAGTTAGTTTGCAACACTTTGAGACACAATATGACACTATGCTAACACAACGCGACATTCTGTCAACAAAAAAAGCGAAAAATGTACACTCCTGCCCAGAGGGGGAACTGGCTGACGGTTGACTCCTATCGATGGCCCCCCTGCGCCTCTGAAGGGTTTAAAGTTATCAGCGGCGATTCGCCGCCTCCTGCCCGGAGGGGGAACGGGCTGATCGTTGACAGCCACCGATGATCCTTGGGCGCAATTGAAAATTGGGTCCAGCGTCACGCTGGCCGGGCCTTGCCCGGCCGCAGAGGGGACAGAGGACACGGAGAAAACCGGAAAACAGGGAGAAAACCCAAAATCAGACAGGATCGCAGGATAAAATCAGAAAAACCCGGATGTTTCCTTCGGCTGGCTCAGGGTAAGCT
>CBDVDB010000112.1:0-6916 GCA_965372625.1 uncultured Nitrospinaceae bacterium | reverse complement strand
GCTCGCGGGCCGGCGCCCCAGTTGACCCATTCGTTGACGAAGCTCGGCGACGCGCCGTTGCCGGGCCGGGTACTTTGTACCAGGTCGACGGCGTAATGCGCCACATGCTCCGCCACCGGTACGCGCGGAACCAGATTTTGCAATTCCAGAATGCGGTCGGCGGTGAGCACGACTTCCAGTTCCGGTTTGTAGCCGGAGGTGGTCGACAGCGCGATTTCCACTTCCTGTTCCTTCGTGGGGTAGTGGACGTTGACCATGAACATGAACCGGTCCAACTGCGCTTCGGGCAGGGGGTAGGTGCCTTCGTGTTCGATTGGATTCTGCGTGGCGAACACCAGAAACGGTTGTTCGAGCGCGTAGGTTTCCGGACCGACGGTCACCTGCAATTCCTGCATCGCCTGGAGCAGGGCCGCTTGCGTTTTGGGCGGGGTGCGGTTGATTTCGTCCGCCAGGATGATATTGGAAAAAATCGGGCCTTTGATAAACCTGAACTCGCGGTGCTTGGTCACCTGATCTTCGTAAAGAATCTCCGTGCCGGTGATGTCCGACGGCATCAGGTCGGGTGTGAACTGAATACGGCTGAACTTGAGGTGGAGGATTTTCGCGAGGGAACTCACCAGCAGGGTTTTCGCGAGACCGGGAACCCCGACGAACAGGCAATGCCCGCGCGCGAACAGGGCGACCAGTAAATCATCGATCACCTCATCCTGTCCGATGATCACCTTGCGGATTTCGGCGGTGACATTTTTCCTGGCTTCCAGCAATTCCTTCGCCAGCTCCAGATCCTGCGCTGATGTTTCTGTCGGCATAAAATTCTCTTTATATTCAAGGTTTAGGATACTGCTCTTTATGCTTTAGATCAGCCTCAGACTGCTTTGGGTCCAGTGTAATCTATTTTATATAGCTATACAACAGCCCCTGCTGTTCCTTCTTTTCGGTTTGACCCAGCGCCGCGTAAATGTTGATGAGACGGGCATGGACCAGGGGGTTGAATGGATTGAGGCGCACCGCTTTTTGAAAATACTTCTCGGCGGCGGCGTAATCTTTTTTCATATAATACAATTCGCCGAGATGGGTCAGTGTGGTGGCAAAATGAGGATAGTAATCGAGACTGACGCGGAGCAGATCCTCGGCCCGGGTGTAATCCTTGCTGAAGAGATAGGTGCCGGCCAGTTTGTTGTACAGAACAGGGGACAGCATTTTCGATTCATCGATGGCTTTTTGATATTCGATGATGGCCGCCTGGATGTACTGGCGGGACTTCAAGATGTCGCCGAGCAGGGTGAGGTTATGCGCCCGCTGGTTGCCGGCTTCGTTCCGGGCCGCCTCCCTGGCGGAATCGTCTGCACCTTTCGACCGGTTATTTTTGAACCGGAACTTCAGCACCGTCAGGCCGGGAATGGTTTTCAGTTGACGGCCGTCCATGTGTTTTTGCCACTCGACCTGGAATTCGTTCAGGCTTTTGCCGACGGCAGTTTCCAAAGCCTTTTCAAACGGCGTGCCTTCCGCCAGCTCGGCGGCCAGTCCGGCCAGAACGGCTTCTCCCTTTTGCTGCACCATGAAATCGACCATGGTGGCGACCTCGGCATAGGCCAGCTGGACGTCTTCCGCGCTTTTGAGTTTGGCGAGAGACGGCATCATGTCTTCCAGGGCGACCATGTAGTCGTTGGCCAGACCGTTGGCCAGAATGGATTCCATGATGGGAGTCAGGTATTTCGTGTCCTGGCGCCAGCGGGTTTCCAGGTATTTGGCGAAGCCCTCGTGGAGCCACAGCGGGGCGTTGTTGTGGCTTTTACTGCTGAGCAGGTAATGCGTGTACTCGTGGCTGAGCGTGTCCATCCAGTTGTAGCCGCGCACCAGGGAGCCGGGGGAGATCATCATGAGGCGGTTGTACTTGCACAGCGCCACCGTACCCGAGGTCACGATATCCTTCATCGTGAGCGGCGAGATGCGGGCAAAGGGGATACGGTCGGGATAAATTTCGACCAGCACTTTTTGCTTCGGAAAATACCCCAGAATCTTGCCCAGCACCTGGTAGGATTTTTCCAGCACTTCTTTGGCGAAGGGGATGAGTATCTGGTCCGGTCCGTCGACATAACGAAAAATGAAATGCTCCGATTCCTGCGAAACGAAAACCGAGGTCGCTTCGCGGGTGTTGCGGACCAGGGTTTTGAATTCCTTGACGGTGTGGTATTTGTCGTCAACCGTTTCCAGAATCTGCCAGGCTTTTTCGTAATTGCCTTTATAGAACTCGACGCGGGCGTAGAGAAAATGAACGTCTCCCGAACTCGGGTATTGCTTCAGGAGTTTTTGTGTTTGTGCTTCGGCTTCCTCGAACCGCCATTGGTCGATCAGGATATAAGCCTCGGTGACTTCTTCCTGCAGATCGGCCCGGGCGAATCCGTGGAAGGCGGACAGCATCGCCAGGGTTGCGATAGCAACCGTTATGGTTTTGAAGAAGCGGTTCATTTCACCAGTTCCTTGTAATATTCACCGACGAGGCGTTCGTATTTTTTGGGATACCTGTTTTTCATCGCCTTTAAAATATCCTCCCGAAACTGACCGGGCACCTGGTACTGGTCCTCAGTCGGCAGGTTGACTTTTTCCTGTTGCATGCGCGCCGATCTCCCGCCGCGTTTATTATCCGGGGATTTTCCCTGGCCCAGACGGAGGGTGCGTTGACTGCGCGATTTGCTGGGGCGCTGGCTGGCTTCTTTCAGCTGGTCCAGCAGTTCCCGGGTTTCGGCAAGCTGTTGCAGAGCTTTGTTTTCCGATTCGATGCTTTCGGGGATCCGGCCTTTTTGCAGGTTATTTTCCGCCGCCTTCATATGCCGTCCACTGCCCTTCATATTTTGGGACAGCCGAGGGCTGATCATGGGATTGTCCTGATTCATTTCGCGAAACATCTGGGACAACTCCTGCGATTGCTTCCGCAGGACTTTTTGCTGGCCTGACATTTGTTTCATATCCTGCCGGTCTTTCCTGGAGATGAGGTTCTGGAAATCCTGTTTGATATCCCGCATCATCGTTCCCAGTTTCTTGGAAATCTCGCTGTTGATTTGACTGATTGTCAGCAGGTCCACCTTCATTTGATCCAGGAGTTCAGGATTCAGTTTGCGTGACGTGCGAAAATGGTTTTGCCAGCGGTGCGCTTCGGGATAGGTATTCTTGAACAGGGAATTGAATTCGAAGAGGTCCATCAGTTCGGTGAATTCATCCAGCTTGTAGTATTTCTCCAAGAGCTCCGGCAGGTAATTTTTATAGCCGTAAAACATTTTCATCTGAAGTTCCTGCTGTTTTTCAAGATTGTCTGTTAACTGTTTCCGGGCTTTATTGAGTTTCGTGAAGCTGCCCCGGCGCTTCGAATCGCCGAGGAAGTCGAGGGTTTTCTGGTTGAGCCGTTGAATCCGGTCGCTGATTCTGGCCTGCCGGTCCATGAGGTCGGTCAGCTTTTTCATGTCCGGATGACTGTCCAGAATGCGCTCGTCCTTATTCAGGATGGCGAGTATGGCCTGCACGTCCTTGCGCAGATCCGCGAAAAATTCATCCAGACGGTTTTCGAATTTCTCCGACTGCTTGGAGCGCAGGGTCATGTTCAATTGCGTGGTCTGGTCGAGAAGGCTTTTCTGATCCTCTTCCATTTCTCCGATTTTTTCCAGCGCCTCGTCCAGTTGTTTCATGATCTTGAGATCCACCAGGCTTTCCTGATTGACATCCAAATCCTCCAACTGATTGGAAAACGCCCTGAGGTCGTCAGCCAGTTTTTCCAACTCCTCCATGGCCTCGTCGATTTTTCCCCGGTTGACCAGATCCATCAGTTTTTCCAGGGAGGCGGAGAAGGTTTCCATATTCAGGCTTTCAAAAGCGTTGGGGTTGAGAAACTCATCGGACAGGCCCCGGTTCTGGCGGGCCAGTTGTTCCATGATTTGCTGGAGCGTCTCCTTGATTTTATTAAGGGCCTTCTTGAATTGCGGTGCGTTGGCTTTCCCTTTTTTATCTTTAACTTTCTGGAATTCCTCTCGCAGGGATTCCGTTAACTCGGTCAGCGTTTGTTCCAGATTCATGGCCTGTTCCATCCGCTCCCGGTTCAGGATTCTGATGAGAAAAATAATATTCCGTTCCAGTTGGGTGATGAGTCGCTTCTGCACGGTTTCCAACGGCGGAAAATTGAGGCCGATGGGCGTCGCCTTGATCATGGCGTTGGTGATCCGGTTCATAGCCGCAATCTGGTCCTGCCGGATTACGTTGAACCCGGAGATGAGGTTGTCCAGCAAAGTTAAATAGGGTTGAGGGAATGACTCGATATCTTTCGCCTGGCTTTCAATCGACTGGGCAAGACCGATGATAGCGATCAATTGGTTACTGCTGTTCACCAGCAGTTGTTTGAGTTTCACCAGGCCCTCCCGGGAACTTTTCATTTCGGTGATATCGGTCACCAGGCTCACCGCCAGCAGAGCCACCATTTTATCGACCAGTTGTTCCTGCAGGGCCAGCAGGTCCAACCGTTTCTTTTGTTCGTCGAACACGTCAAAAGAAAATACTTCGGATTGGCCCGTATTAGGGCCATAGACATTATCGTTGTCCTCGATCTCAAGGTAGTAATGAACCCGCTCGCCGGGATTGAAATCCATCGTGCTGAGTTCCCAGGTATATCCGTCCTTGACCTCCTTCCGGGTTCCTTTGATTCGTTTGATGGTTTTTCGCTGAATACGTCCTTCGACATCGATGACCAGATCGATTTTGTGGATGCCGAAATCGTCATGCCCTTCATAGAAAAACTGAATCTTGTTGGTCAGGTAGTAGACCGGTTTGGGGTTGGCCAGAAAAATAATAATTTTTGGGGCCTGATCCCTATTCAGCGCTATCGGATACTTTTTTGCGAGCAGAGTCTTTTCCCCCTGCGGGGACTTGAAACGAAACTGATAAAACCCCGGTTCCTTGACGATGAAGCGTCCGGTCACCGAAGTCTCCTCCTTAACGGTCATGGAGAGATTGTCCCTGCCGTTGAGGACCAGCGACGCGCCCTCAACGGGAACGTTGACACGGCCTTCCAAAAGAACCTCGGTTCCGGGCAGTACCTGGATTTTGCCATCGGAGGGGTCTTCAATAACGGATTTCAGCCGGGTGTAGGCCGGGTAGTGGAAGGTCAGGCTCAGGTTGTCCATGGAGTATTGAATTTCCTTTTCCGGAGGCGCCGGGGTGGGGATGGAGGATTCGGATTCCTGAGTCACCCGGGCCATAGCCGGAGGTTGCACCCAGTGCCCGTATCCCCGGCTCATAAAATCCGGCAGGAGCAGGGCCACCGCCAACGCGATCAGAAATACTCCGGCGGTCCATTGACCGCTTCGAACCAGGGGCGTCCGGGGAACAACCTCATTCACCTGGAGGGTTTGGATACGCTGACCGGTTCTTTTAATCAACTCCCGGATCATGTCCTGCGACGGGCCGGGTTTGGGTTGAGGCGGCCCGCTCAGGTGGGGCGCCAGTTGGACCGAGCTGATCAGGGAGTTGTTGAGGCCTTCGATTTTGCTTTCAACCCAAAGGGCGGTTTGATGGAGCGGAGTTTGGATGAAGAGTCCCTTAACCAGCAGGAAGATCAGCCAACCCGCCAGAACCGTGCCCCATATTATAAGGAAGGGACCTAGAAAGGGCCGGGGGTTATCTGAAAAATAGGCGAACAGATTTCCGAACAGAGCTCCCGCGAGTCCCAGCGCCAATAATTGCAAAACGCTCTGGACAATGTGGATGCCCTTGCGCCTTCTGCGGACGCGATTCAGAAAATTTTTGATAGCGATTGAAGAGTCCATGGCCCGAAATTCCTGGGTTACTGCCTAAGGGTATTTTATTACATCCCAGGCCGCATATCTCCTTAAAAGGGGAGGGGTGGAAGAGAGGCGGGTCTATCATCTGCGCGCAGGGGGTGCCGGAGAAACTTTAAGCGCGAAATTTCAAGGTTTTATCGGGTTATCACCCGCAGGGGTCCTCAAGCCGTGCCGGGATTGTTATTGCCCTTGGAATCGTTTCCCTTCAAAAAGGGGCCAAAGAGTTCGATCGGAATCGGAAAAAAGGTGGTGGTGGTTTTATCCACCGAAATGTCCAGCATGGTCTGGAGAAATCGCAATTGCAGGGCCGGCGGGTGTTGATGGATGATATCCGCGGCCTCGCCGATTTTTGCCGCCGCTTCGAATTCACCCAGCGAATGGATGACCTTGGCGCGCCGCTCCCGCTCCGCTTCGGCCTGCTTGGCCAGGGCGCGTTGCATCTCCTGCGGCAGATCTGCATTTTTCACTTCCACGTTGGCGACCTTGATTCCCCAGGGCTCCGTCTGGTCGTCGATCACCCGCTGGAGGTGGCTGTTGATTTCCTCGCGGTTGGACAGCAGATCGTCGAGCTGGCTCTGGCCGAGAATGCTGCGCAGTGTGGTCTGACAGATTTGGGATGTGGCGTACAGGAAATCTTCCACTTCGATGATGGCCCTCCGGGGATCGATGACCCGGAAATAGACCACGGCATTGACTTTGACGGTAACGTTGTCTTTGGTGATGATGTCCTGCGGCGGTACATCCATCACCACGGTTCGCAGGCTGACTTTAACCATCTTTTGAATACCGGGGAGGACGATGATGATCCCGGGACCTTTGACTTTATAAAACTTTCCCAAAAGGAAGATGACACCGCGTTCGTATTCGCGCAGGATTTTGATCGCGCTGAATAAAAGCAGGACCACAGTTATTAAAATGTATAAAGCTAGATTCATGGCAGGCACCCCCTGGAGACGGTTTTAAATCCCATTATCAACCCATCATAACAGCATTTTGTTTTCCGAAAGGAAAAAAGAGAGTAGATTTTCGCAGGTTCGTACACTTTTAAAAATAGGTTCCCGTATCCCTGTTTGCCTTTACACTAAAAGCATATG
>CBDVDB010000111.1:0-6997 GCA_965372625.1 uncultured Nitrospinaceae bacterium | reverse complement strand
GGATTGAAGGTGGCCATTGTCGGGGATATCGCGCACAGCCGGGTGGCGCGGTCGAATATCCATGCCATGCTCAAATGCGGCATGGAAGTTATCGTGGTCGGCCCGCCGACCATGATCCCGGTCGATATCGAATGCCTCGGGGTGCGCGTCCTGCACGATCTGGAGGAGGCGGTTTCCCAGGTGGATGTCGTCATGATGCTGCGCATTCAACTGGAGCGGCAGAACGAGGGGCTGTTCCCCAGTTTCCGGGAATACTCCAACCTGTTTTGCCTGACCGCGGATAAATTGAAGCACAGCCGGAAGGATATCCTGATCATGCATCCCGGCCCGGTCAACCGGGGCGTGGAAATCGCGCTGGACATCATGGAAGGTCCGCATTCGGTGATCCTCGATCAGGTCAACAACGGCGTCGCTCTGCGCATGGCGCTCATGTATCTCTTGCTGGGAGGCAGCCGTGAAACTGATCATTAAAAACGGCCGGGTGATCGATCCCGCCAACAACATAGACGGCGAACACGATATCGTGATCGACAAGGGAGTCATCCAATCGGTCGCTCCTTGCGGCAAGGTGAAGGATACCGGTTCGGCCAAAGTCATCGACGCCAAAGGTTGCATCGTGGCGCCGGGGTTTCTCGACATGCACGTCCATTTCCGGGAGCCGGGCTTCGAGTACAAGGAAACCATCGCGAGCGGATGCGAATCCGCCGCCGCCGGAGGGTTCACCACCGTCGCCATGATGCCCAACACCCAGCCAGTTAACGATAACCGCTCGGTCACCGAACTGATGATCTCCCAGGCCAGGGCGCATGGCAAAATAAAGGCGCACCCCATCGGCGCCATTACCCGGGGACTCAAGGGTGAAACCCTGTCCGACATGGGAGACTTGAAGGAAGCCGGGGTGATCGCCTTTTCGGATGACGGCCGCCCGGTGATGAACAATCAAATCATGCGCCGGGCTCTGGAGTACAGCCGGATGTTCGATCTGCCGCTGATCCAGCACAGCGAAATTCTGGACCTGACCAATGGCGGATGCATGAACGAGGGCCGCATATCCACCGAACTGGGATTGCAAGGTATGCCCCCCGAAGCGGAGGACATCATGGTTTACCGGGACATCGCGCTTCTGGAAAAAACCGGCGGCCGCCTGCATGTGGCGCACATCAGCAGCGGTGAGGCCGTCGAACTGGTGCGAAGAGCCAAAGCCAGGGGCCTGCCGGTGACCTGTGAGGTGGCGCCGCACCATTTTATTTTGACCGACGAGGCGGTTCGCGGTTACGACACCAACACCAAAATGAGCCCGCCACTCAGAACTCAAAGCGATATTGAAGCCATTAAAGTGGGGCTCCGGGATGGCACGATTGATATCATCGCCACCGACCACGCGCCGCATGATCTGGCCGACAAACAGGCGGATTACCATACCGCCTGTTTCGGTATTGTAGGCCTGGAAACCGCCCTCCCTCTGAGTCTCCGTCTGGTGGACGAAAAAATTCTGACGCTTCCCCAGTTGCTGGAAAAACTGACCTCGCGTCCGGCGGAAATATTCAAACTCGGTAGCGGGACACTGGGTGAAGGCAGGCAGGCGGATGTGGTTATCTTCGATCCCGCCTGCGAGTACACGATCGAGGCGAGTAAATTTAAGTCGAAAAGTAAAAATTCGCCGTTCGACGGGTGGCAGGTCAAGGGCCGGGTACGGCACACCATAGCTAATGGAAAAATTATATTTTCCAATTAGTTCTTTAGATATTATTAATGTAATGGATTAATTTAGTTTTTGGATGATATGGAAGGTATTCTCGCGTTAGCGGACGGTAAAATATTCAAAGGAGCCCTGTTCGGAGCGCTTGGCGAGACCGAGGGGGAAGTGGTTTTCAATACCAGCATGTCCGGTTATCAGGAGGTATTGACGGATCCCTCTTATTGCGGCCAGATGGTGGTCATGACCTATCCGTTGATCGGGAACTATGGCATCAATCCGGAGGACTTTGAATCCGACAAACCTTATTTGAGCGGCTTTATCATCAAGGAACTGAGCGGCATTACAAGCAACTGGCGAAGCCGGCAATCGCTGGACGATTTTTTAAAGGAGTACGGCGTGATCGGCCTGCAGGGCATCGATACCCGCGCCCTGACCCGGCATATCCGCGATCAGGGAGCCCAGCAGGCGGTCATCTCTCCCAATGTTTCCAATCCCGAAGCTCTCATACAAAAAGCGAAAGAGTTGCCCGGCATGGTGGGCAAGGATCTGGTGACTCAGGTGACCTGCAAGGAACCTTATGACTGGGATGAAGGCGATTGGGATCTCCGCGAGGGTTATTCCCACATATCGCACACTAATGGCAAGGAAAGGTTTTTTGTGGTGGCCTATGATTTCGGGATCAAACGCAATATTTTGCGACGGCTGACCCAGGAAGGTTGCCGGGTCAAAGTGGTTCCCGCATCCACCCCGGCGGAAGACGTGTTGGCCATGCAACCGGCCGGCGTGTTTTTATCCAACGGTCCGGGCGATCCGGCGGCGGTTCCCTATGCCATCCGGAACGTGCGCGATCTGGTCGGCAAGATTCCCATTTTCGGAATATGTCTCGGCCATCAGATTCTGAATCTGGCCCTTGGCGGTAAAACGTATAAGCTCCAGTTCGGCCATCATGGCGGCAACCAGCCGGTCATGGACCTGAGAAAGCGCAAGGTGGAAATCACTTCTCAGAATCATGGTTTTGCGGTGGACGAAAAAACCGTTAGCGATGATGTGGAAATTTCATGCATCAACCTTAATGACCGGACAGTCGAAGGCATTCGACACAAAAAGTTTCCCGTTTCCTCTGTGCAGTATCATCCTGAAGCCTCGCCGGGGCCTCAGGATTCCTCCTACCTGTTTCAGGATTTTATTACGATGATGAAGGAAAACCGATGATCCGCGACGACATCAACCAACTCATAGAAGAAATTACCTGTAGCTATCCTCAAGAAGACATTTTTGAGGCCAAAAAGGATTTTCAGAAGATTTCAGGTGAAATTTTCGAGGATGACAAATCCTTTGAGTCCCGGATGGGATGCTTTCTGGAATGGTACACGTTTGACCGGGTTGTTTCGGATTCCAACCTGACCCCGCTCCAGGATTATCTTCAAGGCAACGACCCCTCTGTTTCTCCCGAGAAATGGGGCTTGGCGGAAGCCATCTCCAAAAGTATTCATGGAATTTTCACCGCCCAAAAAATAAAGAATGATTACGTGATGGTTCTGGATATTTTCGATGACCAAAAATATCAGGTACAGGAAACCCAGGGTTCTATTCTTTTTAACCCAGGCGATATTTTTGAAGGGCGAATTATTCCTTACAAGGAGCAATTTTATTTTACCGATCACTTTTGTTACCACCCGAAACCCACCGCCGGATTTATCAAGTCGAAGATTAAGAATTTAAAAACCGAAGAGGAAAAAGCGCTGATCCTGGAAAATCAGTTCCTGAAGGCTCTGAGGGCTCCTCAAAAAAACCTGAATAAGGTAAACGCCAAAATCGAAAAATTGAATAAAAAACTTGAAGACGCCAGCAAGGAAAAAAATATCCTGTCTCTCCACAAAGATATCTCCAAATTGAAAACCCAGAAGGAGCAGCTGGAAACCCAAATCATGGATCTGCAAAAGCAACTCACCGACTTGAGAACCCAGATCATTGAAGGCGAACATCGGCAGAACCGGTTCACCTTCATCCGCCAGCTTTCGTATATGAGCCTGAAGTGGGAGCGATCCCGCCAAATTGATATCCACGATATCTACCGAGACTGATGCCTAAACGAGACGACATTGAAAAGATAATGATCATCGGGGCGGGGCCGATTATTATCGGCCAAGCCTGCGAATTCGATTATTCCGGGACCCAAGCCTGCAAAGCCTTAAAGGAGGAGGGATACCAGATCATTCTGGTGAACAGTAATCCCGCCACCATCATGACCGATGCGGAGTTCGCGCATCGGACCTATATCGAACCTGTAACCCCGGAAGTCGTGGCCAGCATCATTGCAAAAGAAAAACCCGATGCCCTGCTGCCGACCATGGGCGGCCAAACCGGTTTGAATACCGCGCTTGCCGTGGCGGAAATGGGGGTTCTCGACGAGTACCATGTCGAGATGATCGGCGCTGATGCGGTAACGATCTATAAAGCGGAGGACCGCCAGCAGTTCAATGAAGCGATGGACCGCATCGGCCTCCAGGTCGCGCCATGCGGCTATGCCAGTGATCTTGCAGAAGCCTGGAAGGTGGTCGCCAGCACCGGATTCCCCGCCATTATCCGGCCGTCGTTTACCCTGGGTGGAACGGGGGGCGGCATCGCCTACACTGAAGATGAATTTGAAAGTAAGGTCGAGTGGGCCCTCCACGCCAGCCCCACCCGCCGCATACTCATCGAAAAGTCTCTGCTGGGGTGGAAGGAATACGAACTGGAAGTGATGCGCGATATCAAGGACAACGTGGTGATCGTCTGTTCCATCGAAAATTTCGATCCCATGGGAATTCACACCGGCGACAGTATCACCGTGGCTCCGGCGCAAACGCTGACGGACAAGGAATACCAGATCATGCGCAATGCGGCGATTGCTATCATCCGGGAAATCGGGGTGGCAACGGGAGGTTCCAATATTCAATTCGCGGTCAATCCCGAAAACGGGGAGATGGTGGTGATCGAAATGAACCCCCGGGTATCCCGCAGTTCCGCTCTGGCTTCCAAGGCCACGGGCTTTCCCATCGCAAAAATTGCCGCGAAGCTCGCCATCGGTTATACGCTGGATGAAATCCAGAATGACATCACCCAAGTCACTCCCGCGTCTTTCGAACCGACGCTGGATTATTGCGTGGTTAAAATTCCCCGATTCACGTTTGAAAAATTTTTCAAGACCCCTCCCCTGCTGACCACCCAAATGAAATCCGTGGGCGAAGCCATGGCTATCGGCAGAACTTTTAAAGAGGCCCTGCAGAAAGCTCTGCGATCGCTGGAAATAGGCATTTCCGGTTTTGAAGAGAATTTCAGCTCGGAGGGCGAGTTGCTGCATTCCAGCGAATCGGATTTGAACCAGCTCAGGGAAATGCTGGCGCTTCCCCATTGGGATCGAATCTGGCATATCGCCGCCGCGTTGCGGAGGGGAATACCGGTGGATGAAATTTATCAGATTACCAGAGTGGACCCCTGGTTCCTGTTTAACATGAAGGAGATCGTTGACTTTGAACTGGAAATCGTCCAAACCGAATCATTGAAGGACATGCCGGATGACACGCTTCGCAAAGCCAAGCAGATGGGTTATTCCGATTTATACATTGCCCAATTGAAACACTGCACGGAAACCGAGGTGAACGAAAGACGGCAATCCGCCGGCATCATTCCCGTATTCAAGCGCGTGGATACCTGCGGCGCCGAATTCGAGGCCCACACGCCTTACCTGTATTCCACCTATGAGGAGGAATGCGAGGCCGATCCCTCAGACCGGAAAAAAATCATGATTCTGGGCGGAGGGCCCAACCGGATTGGGCAGGGAATCGAATTTGACTACTGTTGTGTGCATGCTTCCTTCGCCCTGCGCGAGGAAAATTTTGAGACCATCATGGTCAACTGCAATCCGGAAACCGTAAGCACCGATTACGATACTTCCGACCGGTTGTATTTCGAACCGCTCACGTTTGAGGATGTGCTTCACATTGTTCAAAAAGAAAAACCGGATGGAGTGATTGTCCAGTTTGGCGGTCAGACACCGTTACGGTTGGCGGTCCAGTTGGAAAAGGCGGGAGTTCCCATCATCGGAACCAGCCCGGATAATATTGACCGGGCGGAGGACCGGAAGCGCTTCAAAGAGGTTCTGGAAAAACTCGGCATCCAGCAACCGCAAAACGACACGGCGACCAATCTGGAGGAAGCCCGAAGCATTGCCGGGAAGATCGGCTACCCCGTGATCGTGCGTCCGTCTTACGTATTGGGAGGACGCGCGATGGAAATCGTTTATGATCAGGCCAGCCTGGACCGTTATATGCGGTTCGCCGTTAAGGCTTCGCCGGAGCATCCGGTGCTGATCGACGATTTTCTGAACAACGCCACCGAACTGGATGTCGATGCCCTTTCGGACGGTCAACAGGTGGTCATCGGCGGCATCATGGAGCATATCGAAGAAGCGGGGGTCCATTCCGGAGACAGCGCCTGTTCCCTGCCGCCTTTTTCGGTTCCGCTGGCGTTAACGGATGAGATCAAGCGACAAACCCGTGAACTGGCGCTGGAGTTGAATGTGGTGGGATTGTTGAATATTCAATTCGCCATCCAGGATGGTGAACTATACGTGCTGGAGGTCAATCCTCGCGCCTCCCGGACCATTCCTTTTGTCAGCAAAGCGATCGGGGTTCCGCTGGCCAAGCTGGCCGCCAAGGTGATGGCCGGTAAAACCTTGAAGGAAGTGGGATTCACTGAGCAAGTAGAAATTTCACACATCGCCGTTAAGGAATCGGTCTTCCCTTTCATCAAATTTGCCGACGTGGATGTTCTGCTGGGGCCCGAAATGAAATCCACCGGCGAGGTGATGGGTTTGGATACGAGTTTCGGCCGGGCTTTTGCCAAATCCCAAATAGCGACGGGAATCAAACTGCCTCCGGAGGGAGTGGTTTTTATCAGCGTCAAGGAGGGGGATAAATCGGCCGCCGGGAAAATCGGCAAAAGGCTGGCGGACTTGGGCTATTCGCTTCTGGCGACCCGGGGAACCGGCGACTACTTGAGAAACCTGGGGCTGAAGGTGGCTCACATCAATAAAGTTAAAGAAGGCTCGCCACATACGGTGGAAGTACTTGAAGGGGGTAAAGTCGATTTTGTGATAAACACCACTTTCGGTGAGCAGGCGGTGAAAGATTCATTCTCAATGCGCCGGGCGTCCTTGACACAAAACCTGCCCTACTGCACCACTATTCCGGGAGCGTTCGCTTTGGTGGACGCCCTGGAAGCCCTGAAGACTTCTGAACTTTCCTATTCCCCACT
>CBDVDB010000110.1:0-7086 GCA_965372625.1 uncultured Nitrospinaceae bacterium | reverse complement strand
TGAACCACCTGGTCCAGTTCGACCTGGGTCATATCCACTTTAATGGCTTCCGGGATTTCGCCGGGAAGACATTTAACCGCCAGGGTGTTCAGGCTATGCTCGACCATGCCGCCCAGTTTTTCACCGGGGGAACTCCCGACCAGAAGAATCGGGACATCCACTTTGATGGCCTGCTGCATATCCACTTCGAAGAAATCGGCGTGTTCCCAGCCATCCCGAATGGGATGCTGTTGATGATCCTTAATGACCACGATCCGTTTTTTCTCGGAGTCCCCCTCGATGGCCAGTTCGATCAAGCTGTTGATTCCCGCCTGTTCGATGAGTTTTTTTAATTCCCTGGGGTTCACCGTCAGGCTGACGTTGGCTTTTCCTCCGTACACGACCGCCGGCAGCAGTCCTTCAACGCGCAATCTGCGGTTGGGTCCTTTACCCCGTTCTTCTCTGATTTTACCTTTCAATGCAACTGCCATTTTAAAAATCTCCGTCTGAATCAAACAACGAACTCACAGACGATTCGCTGTGAATTCTAATGATGGCCTCTCCAAACAAAGGAGCGACTGATAATATTTTTATTTTGTCGATTGCCGCCAACTCATTTGACATAGGAATAGTGTTGGTGGAAATAACCGATTTGATCGGCGAATTCTGAATCCGTTCCCCGGCCGGTCCCGACAGGACGGGATGGGTACACAGCCCGTGCACTTCGGCGGCGCCGGCGCCGAGCAGGGCATTGGTCGCTTCCAACAGGGTGCCGGCTGTGTCGATCATATCGTCCACGATAATGGCGACCTTGCCTTTGACATCACCGATGATGTGCATGGCTTTGGCGACATTGGGCCCTTCCCGCCGTTTGTCGATAATGGCGAGGGAGGTCCCCAAACGCTTGGCATACGCGCGGGCACGCTCCACGCCGCCGGCGTCGGGCGAAATCACCACGGGATCCTTGCAATTGAGCTTCTTAATGTATCCGATCAACACATTAATGGCAAACAAATGATCCACGGGAATGTTAAAAAATCCCTGTATCTGCCCGGCATGCAGGTCCATCGTGAGCACCCGGTCGGTGCCGGCAGTGGTCAACAGGTCCGCCACCAGCTTGGAGGTGATGGGCACCCGGGGCTCGCATTTGCGGTCCTGCCGCGCATAGCCGTAATAAGGAATCACGGCGGTAATGCGCTTGGCCGAGGAACGCTTGAGCGCGTCGATCATGATGAGCAGTTCCATCAAGTGGGTATTACCGGGGGTGCAGGTGGACTGGATGACAAAAACGTCCCCACCACGCACATTTTCCTCGATACGGACAAAGATCTCCTGGTCGGAAAAGTCCTTAATGACCGAATTCCCCATTTGGATGTCCATATAATCACAGATTTCCCGTGTAAGGCCCTCGTTGGACCTCCCGGAAAACACCAGAACTCTGCCGTTATCACCCATGGTGTATCATTTCCCTATTTAAAAATTGAATAGGTGGCTGGGGCGGGAGGACTCGAACCTCCGAATGCAGGAATCAAAATCCTGTGTCTTAGCCACTTGACGACGCCCCAGTATATTGTATGTTTATTCTTAATCTTTCAATTCAAATGCTCTTTACTGTCCAGTCAAGAAGGCCTGTTCCACTTTCCCTGTCCATCATAAAACGGATGCTGGCTAAAAGCGATGGTATTCCTTACTAACCTCTGGCGGTGTACTCAGAGAACTCAGGCAGGCTTGTTGGATTCAGGACTTCATGGACGCCTTTGCGGCCCTCCGTGAGGGTGGCCAGGGTTTTATGGATAATTGAGGAGTTTCTCCGGCATAAACTCGGAAAAACTGGCTACGGTCTCGGTCAGAAAGGTATCCCAATCCTCCTCGCAACACCGGGTATAGGCCCGTTCAGCCTCTTTAGAATCCGCAAAAATGCCAAACACCGCCGAGCCGCTCCCGGAGAGCAATACCCCGTCGGCATTCAGGGAATTCAACTTTTGCTTGATGCGGTTGATAACTGGAAGTCTTTGAATTACAACAGGTTCCAGATCATTATGCAAATGCGCACCCAAACCGGTAATATTCGACTGGGAAAGAAATTCGAGCAAAATATTAATATTTTTTGAGTTTTTTGTCAAATCCAAATTGAGCGCCTGATAGACCTCTGAGGTGGCCATCGACACTTTTGGAAAAACCAGAATAACTTTAAAATTTTCATGAGATTGCAAAGGAGTCAGGCGGTCACCCCGGCCCTGTCCCAACGCCGCGGGGGCACACAGGAAAAACGGCACATCCGAGCCTAAACGAACGGCCATATTCATCAGTTCGGCGGGCGCCAGTTTCAGGTCCCAAAGCCAGTTCAATCCTCTCAGGACCCCCGCGGCATTACCACTCCCGCCCCCCAGCCCGGCACCCATGGGTATCTTCTTATGCAGAACTATGCGGCACCCCAGTCCGGTCCGGTCCGGGAAGGCCTCCTGCAACAGGCGGGCGGCACGAATCATTAAATTGGCTTCACCGGTGGGCACTTCCGGATGATCGCACACCAACTCGATATCGTGGTCCCGGGATTCCAGTTCCACGGAATCGTACAGGCTGACCATCTGGAACAAGGTCTCCAGATCGTGGTAGCCGTCGGGTCGTTTGCCGAGAATGAACAATCCCAGATTGATTTTGGCGGGGGTTTTAAAAGCAAGTTTCATCGGTCGGGCGGGGTTAATGGCTATCCGGCACGTTCAATTGAAAGGCGTCTTCGGGCAGCCCCCGGTTGATCAGGGGATTGTTGAATTTCATGACTATCTCATCGCCTTTCAACGGTCGTTGCAGGATAATCGTCCGGGGGAACTGGAGTTCTTCTATTTTCTGGTAATGGTCCCATTGCACCCCGTACATTTGTTTACCGTCCTGCCTTTTTACGAGGCGGACGGGGAGGAGAGATTCCGGGTTCACTTCAATTTCCAATTGTTCGCCCCGTTCGGTATCCACCGCCAAGACATGATAGTTTCCTGTTTCAGGACTCCAACGCAAATCTTGCAGGGTCAGCGAAGCCAGCCGCGGAATTTTCCCGGAAAGCACGCTGATGTATTCGCGGAAATCGAACACCGTGCCAAACATCCGAGCCATGATATCCCAAACCGCCGCATCCCGGTACAGCTTGTTGCTGTCCGTATCATACAGCAGGACCTGTTGCCGGTCGAAAATCAATACGCCGACCGGCTGACCGAACAGGCTCAGGGTATCCAGCCGTAAAGAGGACTCCTCATCAATGAGCAGCACCTGCTTGAGGTTGTGGCTGTCTTTCCGGGTCTTGATCCGGGTCTTGACCATGGATTTAAGGTTGTGAATGGCGTTCTGCCGGGCCGTCAATACCTGCGATATCTCATCGAGAGTGAGGAATTCCGTGGGACGCTCAATCGGTTTCGGCGGCGGGAGGGTTTCGCAGGCGGTCAGGATTCCCGCCAGAAAACACAGCAGGACCGGGAGTGTAAAATTGAGTTTCATGGGCCGGATTGACAGGGAGGAAAATTAAAAACTTTGCAGCATCAGCTGGTCAGCCTCGCGGATTTTCTCCCGGAGTTTTTGCGGGTCGGGAGTTTCTCCAGCAGGGTCCTCCAGCCTCTTCAGAGTCAACGCCAGGCTGGTCTTCCATGCTTTGAGCGCTTCGGTCACGTTGTTCATGGAAAAATACACATCTCCCAAATGATCGTAAAGCACGGGATCGGGTTGGGCGTACACCATGGCCTTTTTAATATGAAGCAACGCCTGTTCGGGTTCGCCCTTCTTGTGATAAATCCATCCCAGACTGTCCAGAAAATAACCATTGCGGGGCTGAATGTTGAGCGCCTGTTCCAGGTGATGCAAGGCCTTGTCGAGCTCCAATCCCTGCGTTGCGTAAATATAGCCTATGAAATTGTGCGCATTGGAATGATGGGGATTGAGTTCCAGGGTACGTTTCATACTTACGATGGCCTGATCGAATAGCCCCAGCCGCTCGAAGAGCGCGCCCTGCTCGAAGTAATAAGTATCTTTTTTATCATTCAGGCGGATGGCCTTATTGATATTCTCCAGGCTATCCTGGTTTTCATCCAGGGACATATGAGCCAGCGCCAATGCATGATACAGCCGGTCGTTATCAGGTTCCATGACCACCGCCTTCTTCAGCAGTTCGATGGATTTTTTCATCTCCTTGTTGAGTCCGTACAGACGGGACAGATTCAAAAGGGTCGCCACCGACTCGTCCCCTTCGCCGGCATTCCGGTAGGCTTCCACTTCGGTGATCGCCTTATCCATCCTGCCGAACAACTCATAAATCTTGGCGATCACGAGACGCAACTCCTTATTTTCTTCAGTGGCCAGCGCCAGACGAAATTCGTCGACGGCTTCCAGGTAAACCGCCTGCTCATAAAAAATGGTGCCGATCTGAGTGTGAATGTTGACCTCGCCGGGTTCGTAAGGAGGCGGCCCGGCCACTTCGGCATTATCGGCCGACTGGGCACTGGCGGCGACATCGATGCGTTTTAAATGTTCGCGGATTTTTTTATCGCCGGGCTTCAATTTCAAAATGATTTTGTACTGCTCCATGGCCTCCGGGTACTTCTTTTGAAGTTCCAGCACACGGGCCAGGTTTTCCCGGGCTTCGATGAAACTGGGGCGAAGATTCAAGGATTTCTTGAACTTTTCCTCGGCGCTTTCGATTTCACCGGTACGCGCCAGCGCCGATCCCAGATAGTGATAGCCCAACGGATTGGCCGGTTCCACCACGGTGGCCTGCTTGAAGTGTTCCCGGGCGTCTTCGTATTTTTTCAACGCCCGCAGGTTGTATCCGGCGAGTAAATAAGCGCGGGCGTTGGAGGGATCCACTTTCATGATTTTTTTATAATGGTCCAATGCCTCATGAAACTTGCCCTGACTGGATAAAATATCACCCATGATCATGTGGACCCGCACGTTGCCGGGGTATCGGTTGATCGCTTCCTCTCCGGCGGCCAGTGCCTGCTCGAACTGGCCGGTGCGTAAATACAGGCTGATCAGATGCGTATGCAGTTTTTCGCGGGTCGGGTCGAATTGCACCACCAGGGCATAATGCCGGGCGGCTTCGTCAAAATCCCCTTCCTGCTCGTACTTGTACGCCTTTAAATAATGAAAGTACGCGCGCGGGTCCCGGTAATTCTTGTCGGGATATTTTTTATTGAGCGCCTGAATCTGGCGAATGGCATACGATGATTTGCCGTCGACCAGCGGCAGCGCTGCTTTCTCAACCACTACGCCTCCGGTACGGGCGGATTTTTGGACCGCGGTACATTGGGTCAGGAAAAACACGCTCACCAGCGCCAGGCTGACGAAACGGATTTTCGCATTCAGGCGGGACAGACGCTCCCGCAATTCGGGGTCCGCTATCGACTTCAAATGTTCTTCTCTTGCCATGGCATGCTTATCCATAGGTGGTCGGCGGCTCGGGGTTACCGAGACTTTTTTGGATGGGCCGGGACTGACAGGGATGGTTTCGACACTCTTAATTATTATCTTAGTAAAGCCTTTAAAATCAACCAATTTATTCAATTTGGCCAAAATTTTCCGCTGGTAACTGCGCATCACGGGCACCCATTCCGCGCCATTAACCTCCACAAATAGAGTGCTTTTGGTGACTTTGGCCACCCGCGACCGGGACCCGATCTCCGCTCCGGCCACCAGGCTCCAGTACAGGTTGATCCGGTTTAAATCCCGATCGGGAGTTGCTGGCAGGGACTGGATCGATTGGGCTAAAACTTCATCGATCGAACTCCAACCGAAGGATTTTTTATGCTCCGCCAAACCGGTAACTCCGACTCAATCACATCAAGTGTAAGTAATATCATTGTAGAAAGATTCGCAGGCTTTTCCTAGTCTTAATTTGGGCAGAAAGTTCCGTACGGCGATTAAGTGATTGTTTTTCGATTTATAACTCCAATTAACCGGATTCCGATATTACAATGGAAACCCACATTTATATTAAATTTTCAGGCTTATGCGACCACGAATCCTTCTGATCCTTCTCGGTATTCTCAGCCTCGTTCTGTATCTGGGGATGTGGCAACTCTCTCACCAGTTCAACTGGGGGGAAGGCTACCGCGACCGCCCGATCCTGACCTACCTGGGGATTTATTTCAGCCTGTTCGCCTGCTACGCCGGGGCGTTGGCGCTGATCCGGAAACAGACCGGCAACGACTCCCGCCTGTTCTGGACTCTGGTGGTCCTGGGCCTGCTGTTCCGCGCCGCACTTTTACCCGCGCAACAGATTCAGGAAGATGATGTGTATCGTTACTTGTGGGACGGCAAGGTACTCGCCCACGGCGTCAACCCCTACAAGTTCGCGCCGGCGGAGGTGACGCGCCTCAAGGAATTTCTGATCCGGGACCGTGAGGAATTCGAGCGCACCTACGACACGCAAAGCATCGCCGAGCTGTCCCTGCTTTACGATCTGAAATGGGCCAGCCCGGAAAGCCTGGTCTATCAGGAGCGTATCAACCATGCAGAGGTGGCGACCCTCTACCCGCCGCTGGCGCAAACCGTTTTCATGCTGGCGCACCACATTAAAGCCGACAGCATCATCACTCTGCGCCTGCTGTTTCTGATTTTTGATTTGCTGGCGCTGATGTTCATCGTGTGGACGCTGGCGGCGCTGAATATCAACCGCCTCTGGGCGATGACTTATTTCTGGTGTCCGCTGGTCATTAAAGAAACGTTCAACTCGACGCATCTTGACATCATCGGTATCGCCATGCTGTGCGGCACGATGTTCTTTGTGGTACAGCGGCGTTTCTTTGCGGCCCACGCCTTGCTGGCGCTCAGCGTGGTGGGCAAACTGTACCCCGCCGTTCTACTGCCCCTGCTGATCAAACAACAGTGGCAAACCGAAAACTCTAACATTAAAAATCCGTGGCTGAGATGCGGGTTGAGCGTGCTATTGTTCGGCGGCATCATAGCCCTGTTCTATTTGCCGTTTATCGAGATCGGCTCGCAAAACTTTTCCGGTCTCCGGGAATACGCCACCCACTGGCAACAGAACGACAGCATCTTTGCCCTGCTGGTGGGGTTCTTCGGACTGTTTGTGGATTCGGCAGGCCCTGTTCCCTTCTCCCACGA
>CBDVDB010000109.1:0-7098 GCA_965372625.1 uncultured Nitrospinaceae bacterium | reverse complement strand
CCGCAGGACCATCCTAAAATCAAGGCGCGGCTTAAAAATCTTTTGTGCATTCCCTTCAGTTTCGAGGTGGAGGGCAGTCAGATCGTCGTATTCCAGCCGGACAGCAACCCCAGGCAATCCGCAATATGAGTAACGCTTCTGACGGGAGCGCCATCGACGCCGTCATTTTATGCGGCGGTCTGGGAACCCGATTGCAAAGCATCCTGAAAAACAAACCCAAACCGATGGCTGAATTCAACGACCGCCCCTTTCTGGAACTGCTGATCGACTATGTGGGGAAATTCGGGTTCAGCCGTTTTATTTTGTGCGCCGGACATAAGGGTGATTTCATCAAAAAGTATTTTCAAGAAAAGAAAAACGGAAAAACCTATATCATTTCTCAGGAAACCACTGCACTGGGAACGGCGGGAGCCATCAAACACGCCGCATCGTTGATTACCAGCGAGGTCTTTCTGGCGATGAACGGTGATTCTTTTTGTCCTGTGGATTTAAAATCGTTTATCGATTTTCATTTTTCGAAAAAAGCCCTGGCCAGCATCGCTCTGGCGCCTATGGAGGATACTCAGGATTACGGTGGCGTCGCGTTGGGGGAGGATGGCGCCATCACCCGCTTTGATGAAAAGACCAATGCTCCCGCCACAGGATGGGTCAACGCCGGAATCTATATCTTCACTAAAAAAGTATTGGAAAACATTCCGGACGGGAAAAAAGTTTCGCTCGAGCAGGAAGTATTTCCTTCTCTGGCGGGACAAGGATTATTTGGTTTTGCCACCCAAAACCGGTTGCTGGACATCGGCACCCCGGAGCGCTTGGAGCTTGCCCGAAAATTGCTAACGGATGTTAACTGAGTGACGCGATGAGCTTGAATTGGCCGTTGATGGATAATAATATCACGCGGGAGGACCTCGATTGCGTCATCAATTTCCTCAAGGGAGAACCCATTCTCACTCAGTCCAAAAACGTCATCGCGTTTGAAGAGGAGTGGTCGGACTGGGCAGGCGTTCAATACAGCGTATTCGTCAACTCCGGTTCGTCGGCCAACCTGATTTCAATGTCCGTTCTCAAAAATTTGTACGGCTCGGGAGAAATCATTCTTCCTACACTGACCTGGGTCTCCGACATAGCATCCGTTCTGCAATGCGGCTTCAAGCCCGTATTCGTCGATATCCGTCCCGATACTCTTTCAATGAATGAAGATCAGGTGCTGTCCAAAGTGGGACCGGACACGCGCGCGGTGTTCCTCACCCATGCCCAGGGATTCAACGGCTTGTCCGGAAAATTGCTCGATGGCCTTAAAGCAAAGAAGGTCCCTCTGATTGAAGACGTGTGCGAATCCCATGGCGCCACGTTCAAGGGCAGGCGGCTGGGGTCCTTCGGACTGATGTCCAATTTTTCGTTTTATTTCGCGCATCACATGAGCACCATCGAGGGCGGCATGGTGTGCACCAACGACGAAAATATTTATCAGATGTGCCGCATGTTCCGGTCACATGGCATGGTGCGGGAAATGAAAAACGAAGAAGGTAAACAGAAATACATCAAGGAAAATCCTGAATTGAACCCCCAATTTATTTTTGCTTTTCCCGCCTACAATATGCGCAACAATGAAATCGGCGCAGTCATGGGACGCAACCAGCTCAAGCGCCTCGATGCGAATAACACCCGGCGGCAATACAATTTTAAATTATTTCTGGATCACCTGGACGCTAAAAAATATAAAACGGATTTCCTTTTGGAGGGG
Source organism: uncultured Nitrospinaceae bacterium (assembly GCA_965372625.1). Lineage (GTDB taxonomy): Bacteria > Nitrospinota > Nitrospinia > Nitrospinales > Nitrospinaceae > SZUA-226. The sequence goes on along the minus strand of CBDVDB010000109.1, from coordinate 5,357 downwards.
AGCTGCAATTACGCGTTCAATCTGGTGCTGCAAAAAGCCGATCCGGCTTTCTGCGAGCGGGTGATGCAGGCCATGCGGGACCATAAGGTGGAGTTTCGCCGGGGCAGCGCCGGCGGCGGCAACCAGCTGCGTCAGCCTTACCTGAAAGGCATTGTCGCAAATGATGAATATAAAAAATACCCGGTAGTGGAGCACATCCATTTTTACGGGTTTTATATCGGCAACTACCCCGACCTCGAAGAAGCCAAAATCCTACGGCTCTGTGATATCCTGAATGCTGTTGATTAACGCGCAAGTCCCCGGCGGCATCCCATGAAAAAAAACTCCAGAATCTACGTGGCAGGTCATACCGGACTGATCGGTTCCGCTCTGGTGCGCCTCCTCAAAAAGAAATCCTATTCGCATATCATTACCCGCACGCACCGGGCGCTGGATTTGACGAATCAGGCGGCGGTGGATCGGTTTTTCGCGAAGGAGAAACCGGAATATATTTTTCTGGCCGCCGCGCGCGTGGGCGGGATTCACGCCAATAAAACCTACCCGGGGGAATTCATTTATCAGAATCTGATGATTCAAACCAATGTCATCAATTGCGCGCTCAAATACAAGGCCAGGAAACTGCTTCTGTTGTCCAGCTCCTGCATTTATCCCAAGCAAAGTAAACAACCGATGAAAGAGGAATATTTATTTACAGGAAATATGGAAGAAACCAACGAGGCGTACGGGATGGCGAAACTGGCCGGCATGAAAATGTGCCGGGCCTACCACCGGCAATACGGCGCGAATTTCATTTCGGTGATTCCCGCCAACGTATATGGTCCCGGTGACCACTTCGATGAAAACGGCCACGTACTCGCCGCCTTGCTTGAAAAGTTTCACAAGGCCGGCAGGCAAAATAAAGAGTCGGTGACTCTCTGGGGAACGGGACAACCGAAGCGCGAATTTTTGTATGTGGACGACGCGGCGGACGGTTGTTTGTTCCTGATGAAACAATACAACATTCCGGATCCGATCAATCTGGGCATCGGGCGGGAAACCTCGATCATCCAGTTGGCAAAATTGATCCAGTCCACCGTCGGCTACCAGGGCTCTTTGGAATGGGATACCTCCAAGCCCGACGGCAACCCCAGAAGACTGCTCGATTCCAGAAAAATTCATGCGATGGGATGGCGGGCCGGAGTCTCGCTGGTAGCAGGGCTGAAATTGACTTACGATTGGTATCAAAATAAACGAGCCAGAAAAGCAAAATAAATCTGACTGCAACGTTAACTTTTTTTATGAGGTTGCCCCCATGGGGACCGGCAAAAAAGATCCTCCACCGATCAAACGCAAACATAGAAAACTGATCGGCGAGAACCGCATGTTTGAGATTTATTTCGACCATGTCGCCGCCGACGGTCAGCCCGCCGTTCCCGAGTATCTGGTGGTGGTTCCCAAACGGCGCACTCCGGATGGCATCACGGGCGTGGCCATCCTGCCGGTGGTCGACGGAAAAATTCCCCTGCTCAAAATTTACCGGCACCCCATTGAAGACTGGTCATGGGAAATTCCGCGCGGCTTTGTGGATAGCGGGGAGGAACCTCTGGCATCCGTCTCGCGGGAGTTGGAGGAGGAAACCGGCTTGCGGTGCCGGAAGGAAAACATTCAGTCGCTGGGTGTAATCGACGCGGATGCCGGTATCCTGTCCGCCCGGATTCAACTGTTCGTGGGGGAGGACTGCGAAGTGGCGCAACCCTTCGCGGCGGATGAGATGGGGCACCGGGAGATGAAGTTTTTCGCAGTGCGGGAAGTTTACGACCTGATCGATCAGTCCGAAGTTCGCGACCCCTCCACCCTGATCGCGTTTTACCGATATATCAATAGGAAAAACGGATAATAATGGTAAGCATTTCTTTCAGGTAATCGATTCGTATGCCGTCGTCCATTTCCATATTGTTGCCCACGCGCGGCCGGCCGGAGCTGGCCGGGCGGCTGTTGCAGAGTGTCGTGGAGATGACCGCCGACCCCAGCCGCATCGAAATCATTCTATATGCGGACGAGGACGATCCCGCCAGCCACGATATCCAATGTAAAGAAATTCCCGTCATACGAATCATCGGCCCGAGCCTGTCCATGGGCGGACTCAATACCGCCTGCTACCAACGGTCCACCGGGGATATCATCGTGCCGCTGAATGACGACATGGTCATCCGCACCTCCGGCTGGGACCGGAGGGTTGACGAGGTGCACGCAAAATTTCATGACCGGATTTATCTGGCCTATCCCAACGATCTGCATTCCGGGCAAACGTTCCCCAGCACACCTATCCTGTCGCGCACGACTTGTGAAGCGCTGGTCCACCCGTTCCCCGAAGTGTATAAGGGCGGGTTTATCGATTATCATGTTATGGATATCTTCAAGCGGTTGCAGGCGCTGGGCCAGGATCGGATTCATTATCTGGAAGGTGTGGTGATCGAGCATTTGCATTACCGCTACGGCAAGGCCGAAATCGACGCCACTTATGAAAAACGCGGTCCGCTGGATGTGGGTGACGAGGTGTACATCGCATTGCGGAAATCGCGTCAGACCTCCGCGCGGCGTCTGGCTTTCTGCATTATTGGGAGTCCCTTACCGGAGCTTCCCGAGCAACCTGCTGTCCAGCCGTTACCGGACAGCGACGCGCTGGCTGTTCTCAAATTCATCCGGATATTTTTACTGGACTTTGCCCTGCCCCTCCATTGGCGGGCGCATCTGTTCGAAGTGCTGACCCGCCGCTATTTTTTGAAAAAGTACAAATACCCGGAGCCGACCTGGCAATACAAAATCCTCAAAGCGATTTCCCCTCTTCTAAAAATCCCATTCCGCCTGATACAATATTTGAGTAAATAAAGTTCGGAACAGATATAAGATAAAGAATTCGTGCAAATATAAATTTTTCCTTTACACTTTAATCGGGATGGCTGGAGGGGTGTCCTTTCATTAAATCATTGAATAATTAAAAGTAAAAAATTCCGGTCATTTTCATGAAACTTAAAATGGTTTATGTCGGGTCGACCTTGTCGGCCTATGGCTTTCGTCTACTGGGATCCATTATCCGGAAGCAGTTCCCGGATTGTGCGATTCGATTTGTGGTGCCCGCTAATGTTAAAAGTATCCTGAGCGTGGTTTTACAAAGAAAGACCAGGTCCGCCGCCCTCAGCGACAAAGAAGCTGACGCAGTTGCCAAAGAACTTGCCGATACGGATATCCTCGGATTATCGTCCATGACGGAATTCGCTGAACCGGTAAAGAAAATCATTGCCGCAGTCAAAAAAATAAACCCGGGTGTCTTCATCGTTTGGGGAGGCGCCCATGCCCTTATGCATCCGGAAGACGCGATCAAATATGCCGATGCCGTTTGCACCAGTGAGGGGGAAGAGGCTTTTCCGGAATTAATTGAAAAGTTTCGCAAGGGAGAAAACTATAAGGACGTCTGTAACTTCTGGTTTCGTGATGGCGAGAGAATCATTAAGAACGATTTCGCACGGTTGATATCATCGGACGGCCTGGATGCCCTGCCTTTGCCGGTGTATGGCGAGAGCGAACTTGTATATGAACGCGGTAAAGGGTTTGTGCCGCTGACCCCGAAGCATTATCTGGCGTTTGATGCCTTGTCTTACAACACCATCTGGTCGCGCGGATGCCCGTTCCTGTGTACCTATTGCGCCAATACCCGGCTCCTGGAAATCGACAAAGACTTTGGCAAGCTGAGACATTCTTCCGTCGATCATATGATCGCTGAAATACTCGCCGCAGTGGACCGGTTCCCTTACATTTCCACCATCGCTTTTTACGATGACTGTTTTATCGCCCTGCCGGAGGATGTTCTCCGATCCTTTGCGGAGCAAATGAAAACCCGAGTGGGGTTACCCTTCGATATCCTCGGCGTCACGCCCGTACATATCAGCCGGGAGCGAATTCGGATTTTAAGGGAGGGAGGGCTCAATCGGGTTCGGATGGGAATTGAAAGCGGCAGTGACCGGCTCCTGAAGTTTTACAAGCGGCCAAACCGCGCGGGCCTGATCAAAGAAGCGATCGATGTGCTGGGCGAGTTTGCCGATCAAATGGTGCCGCCTAATTATGATATTGTGGTGGACAATCCCATCGAAACTCAAGAGGATATCAACGATACCCTGCGGCTGGTGAATGCAATGCCCCGGCCCTTTGCCCTGAATATTTTTTCCCTGCGGAATATGCCCAACACCGAGTTGGGGCGCCAACTGGCGGAATTGGGAACCGAGGTCGATGGAATCGAAAATAATTACCACCATGTAAGGCCCACGTACTCCAACGCATTACTGTATATCGTTGCCATGGTAAAAATTCCGCGGCCCCTGTTCGAGTTTCTTCTCAAATTCACCCGGCCTTACAAAAAGAGCGTTCACCTGTACCATCCGGTGCTGATTTTCCTGCGAATATTATATTACACCCAACGCGCGTATCATCATTTGAGAAGGTTGGATTTCTCCGTGGCCTTCGGCAGGATCGGCTATCTCCTGTGGCGGTGGGGTGAGTTGAAACCGCGCAGTCTCGTATCCCAATCTTCACGGCGGGTTCCAGCAGAGAAACTCAAGGACTGGCCGTCCTCAAATTCACCAGAGAGTTTCTAATAGACTTCCCCCTGCTGTTTCAACTCATCCAGAAATTCAAATAGTGATACAATTATTTTCCTGAACTATTCCCTACCCATCCTGGACTGGAAGAGGTTTTGTGAATCCCCAATGGCCGTTACCTGAAGACGACACCTGGTCGACCCCCTTTGCCGAGGCGTTGCTGAGTCATCTCGAACTTTTTCCGGGGGCCACCGTTCTGGATGTGGCCGCAGGGTCGGGCATCCCGGCCTTTCATATCGCCGAGCAGGTGGGGCCGGACGGCCAGGTGCTGGCGGTCGATATTCATCAACACCAGGCCCTGCGTGCCCGCAGTACACAGGGACGCCACCTGCCCTGGCTGAAATTCGAGGTGGGAGACATGCGGCAATTGCCGCCCGATTTGCCCCGCTTCGACCGGATCACCGGCAACCTGTCGTTCATGTTTTTTCGTCCTAATCGATTCGAAGCCCTGAAAAACCTGGTGCGCTTCCTGAAACCGGGTGGCCAGATCGTACTCACGTTTCCTTCCCTCGGGACGTTTGACTCGTTGTGGAATCAGGTCGACCGCGCCATGGCCGAGCAGGGTTATGAGAACGAACGCCAGGCCTTAATAGAGTACATCGAAGAACGGCCGTCGGCGGAACAGGCGCGGCAGTGGTTGCAGGAGTTGGGTATGGAGCGGGTGAAAGTCACCGAACAGCCGCTGGAGATACCTACCGGGCCGGGACGGCAATTCCTCGAGCATCC
>CBDVDB010000108.1:0-7109 GCA_965372625.1 uncultured Nitrospinaceae bacterium | reverse complement strand
GTATGCACCAACTCCGGTTTGGCGCCGTCCTTGCCGCTCTTGTAGCGGATCTTGGCACGCCGCGCCTGGTAGTCGGTGAAATTACTGCACGAGGAAATTTCCCGGTAGGTGTTCTGGCCGGGGAGCCAGACTTCGAGGTCGTACGTTTTAGCGGCGGAGAATCCGAGGTCGCCGGTACATAGATTGACCACGCGGTAATGCAGGTTCAACTTCTGCAAAATGGATTCGGCATCGGCGACCAGTTGTTCCAGCGCGTCGTAGGAATTTTCCGGCTTCACGAATTTTACCAGTTCGACCTTGTCGAATTGATGCTGGCGGATGATGCCCTGCGTGTCTTTGCCATAGGAACCGGCTTCGCGCCGGAAGCATAAGGTATAAGCGGCGTATTTGATGGGCAGGGATTCTTCCGGCAGGATTTCATCGCGGTGGTAATTGGTCACCGGCACTTCGGCGGTGGGGATGAGGTACAGCGGATCGTCGCGCAGTTTGAACAGGTCCTCTGCGAATTTGGGAAGCTGTCCGGTACCCAGCAGGCTGTCTTCGTTGACCAGCACCGGCGGGTACAATTCCTCGTAACCGTTTTCGCGCGTCTGCACGTTGAGCATGAATTGGACGAGCGCGCGGAGCAGGGCCGCACCCTGGCCTTTGAACACGGCAAACCGTGCGCCGGCAATTTTGGCGGCGCGTTTCATATCGAGCATTCCTAAAGACTCGCCCAGCTCCAGATGGTTTTTGGGAGTAAAATCGAATTGTGGTTTCTCGCCCCACTGGCGCACTTCCTGGTTCTCGGTCTCGTCGGCGCCTGCGGGCGTGCTTTCGCTGGGCAGGTTGGGAATGTTGAGGAGAGTGGTGCGCACCTGTTCTTCCAGCTCGCCGGCCTGGCCGTCCAGTTCCTTGATCCGGGCGTTGATCTGTTTGACTTCGGCCATGGGGGCGTCGGCTTTTTTTCCTTGTTGTTTGAGTTTGCCGACTTCCGCGGAAAGGGTCTTTTTTTTATTCTTAAGCGTCTGGGATTTATTCAGCGCGCCCCGGCGTTCGGCATCGAGAGCGATCAGCCGGTCGAGGTCCGCCGCTGTACCTTTGCCGCGGCGGTTCAGCTGGTTATGGACGGTTTCGCCTTGTTCTCTGATGAGTTTAATATCCAGCATTAACTTGGCGTTTTTCTTCGGTAGCGTTTGGGGATTTTACGTTTGGTTTTGCCGCCTTTGGAAATGCGCCCCTCGATGCCATCGAGTTTCATTTTCAACAGTGCCGGATATTTATAAATGCCTTCCAGGCCTTTGAAACGGTGATAGGCCAGCTTCAGTTTACCCTCGTCTTCCAGGCAGGAGGCCATGACAAATTCCATTTCCCCGGCAAAACCGCTTTTCGGGTACACCACCCGGAACTGGGAATACTTGTCCCGGGCTTCCGGACAGCGTTCCAGGTTGTGCATGATTTCTGTCATACGGAGATACGCTTCTTCGGACCACAGGTTGCTGCGATAGGTTTCAACCAGGATTTCGAACTCCACCAGGGCCTGTTCGTATTTGTGTTTTTTAAAATAAATGGCGGCAATGCGGAACTGTTGTTCGGGATTCTCTTCGGGCCGCTTGTATTCGTTGATCAGTTTCTGGTATTCGATGATGGCCTGGTCGAGATCCCGAAAGTTGAGTTCCACAATTTCGGCGATATATTTCTGCGCTCCATACGCGTACTCACCGCGCGGCCGCATGGTGACCACTTCCTGAAAATAACTGATCGCCTTGCCTGTTTCCCCCAACCCGAAATAATAAATTTCTCCCAACCGGTACAGGGATTCCTCGGCAAAAGGTCCGGAGGGCGAGAGTTCCAGAACGGCGTTGAACAATTCAATGGCGCTGTGGTTTCGGCCCTGGACCCACTCCTGATTGGCCTTCAGCAACAGGCCCTCGACGCGCGAATCCTTGCAGCCCGATGCCGCGACGAGCAGGACCCACAGAGATATATGGAATACGATGCGGAATCTGAGATTCAAGAAGACGCCCTTTCCCCCTCCAGACGAGAGATGAGGTGTATCCGAGCCGAGGAAGCAATCTTACCCGGATTATTCAACAAACTTTTCGACGCCGACCACCCGGGTGTTCTCTGGCATACGCGCGAGCCGAACCCCCTGGGTGTTTCTGCCGATCACGGAAATTTCATTGACCGCCATGCGAATGATGTTGCCTGTGGAGGTGACTATCAACAACTCATCTTCTTCGGTCACCCGTTCGATCCCAATCACATAACCTAACTTTTCATTGCACCGAATGGTGATGACTCCCAGGCCGCCGCGGCCCTGCACCGGATATTCCTCCAGTTGGGTGCGCTTGCCGAATCCGTTTTCAGTAACGGTGAGGATGGTATCGCCGGGTTCCACGACTTCCGCGCCCACCACCTTGTCGCCCTGGCCTTTGAACCGGATGCCCTGAACACCACGGCCCGTGCGGCCGATAGGGCGGACGTCGGTTTCGTTGAAGCGGATTGCCATGCCCGTCGCGGTGGCCAGCAGAACATCCTGCTGGCCGTCGCTGATATTCGCGGAAATCACCTGGTCGTCCTGATCGAGGGTCAGCCCGATGATGCCGCCCTGGCGTGCCTTGCTGTAAGCCATCAGCGAAGTTTTCTTGACCACTCCTTTTTCAGTGGCGCACAGGACAAATTTATCTTTTTCAAAAGTTTTGACGGGCAGGATGCTGGCGATTTTCTCGCCGGGCTTTAACGCCAGAAGATTGGCGATGGATTTCCCCTTGGCCGTTCGTCCCGCTTCCGGGATGTGGTACACCTTCAACCAGTGCACCTTGCCGATGCTGGTGAAAATGAGCAGGGTATCCAGACTGGAGGCGACGAACAACTGGTGCACGACATCTGCCTCCACCACGCTCATGCCCTTGATGCCCTTGCCCCCCCGCCTTTGAGCGCGGTAGTTGCCGGTGCTCTGGCGCTTGATGTAATTGCCGCGCGAATAAGTGACCACCATGTCTTCGTCGGCGATCATATCCTCGATATCGATTTCGGCTTCGTCGGTCTCGACGATTTCGGTCTTGCGGTCGTCGCCATATTTATTTTTAATTTCAGTCAGCTCGTCGCGGATGATTTTCATCTTGACGTCTTCGTTGGCGAGAATATTTCCCAGCTCGGCGATCAGTTTGCGGATCGCTTCCAGGTCATCGATGATTTTCTGGCGCTCCAAACCGGTGAGTCTCTGCAAACGCATCTCCAGAATGGCTTTCGCCTGGAGGTCGGACAAACCGAACTGCTCCATCAATCCATCGCGCGCCTCGGCCGGGTCTTTCGCCTTGCGGATCAGCTGCACCACTTCGTCCAGATGATCGAGAGCGATGCTCAACCCTGCCAGAATATGTGCTTTCTCCTGCGCTTTTTTAAGATCAAACTCGGTACGCCGGGTAACAATTTCCCGCCGGAACAACACAAACTGGTGCAGGATTTCCTTGAGATTAAGCACCTTGGGCTGGCGCCCGACCACGGCCAGCATGATGATCCCGAACGTCTCCTGCATCTGGGTGTTTTTGTAAAGGGTGTTCAGGAGGACTTGCGAGTTGGTGCCTTTTTTCAGCTCGATCACCACGCGGATACCATCGCGGTCCGACTCATCTCTGAGATCGCTGATGCCTTCCAGCCGTTTGTCGCGGTGCATCTGGGCGATTTGTTTCACCAGCCGGGATTTGTTGACCTGAAAAGGCAGCTCCCGGATGATGATAAATTCCCGGTCGCCTTTCTTGTTGGTTTCCATTTCCACCCGGGCGCGCACCTTGATCTGCCCCCTGCCCCGGTGATAAGCCGCGCGCAGACCCACCGTACCGTACACCAGGCCGCTCGTCGGAAAATCCGGACCGGGAATAAAGTTGATGAGATCGTCAATCACGCAGTCGGGATGGTCGATCAAATGGATGGTCGCATTGACGATTTCCCTGAGGTTGTGCGGGGGAATGTTGGTGGCCATGCCCACCGCAATCCCGGACGAGCCGTTGACCAGCAACTGCGGAAACGCCGCGGGTAAAACGGTCGGCTCTTCCAAAGATTCGTCGTAGTTGGGGGTAAATTCTACCGTGTCCTTATCCAGGTCTGCCAGCAGGTTCTGGGTGACCTGAGCCATGCGCACTTCCGTGTAACGCATGGCGGCGGCGGTATCGCCATCGACGGAACCGAAGTTACCTTTGCCGTCAACCAGTGGATAGCGCAGGGAGAAATTCTGAGCCATGCGCACCAATGCGTCATACACCGCCGTATCGCCGTGTGGATGAAATTTACCCAACACTTCGCCCACGATGGCGGCGGACTTTTTACGCTGCCGGTTGAAGACGTTGTTCTGCACGTGCATCGCATATAAAATCCGCCGATGCACCGGCTTGAGGCCGTCGCGCACATCGGGGAGCGCACGCCCGATGATGACGCTCATCGCGTAATCGAGATACGAACTGCGCATCTCGTCTTCGATATTTACTAATTCAATGGATTCTGCCATAGATTCTTATATCGGGAGGGGTGGTAACAATTAAATATCCAGGTTCCTGGCGTCCAGGGCGTATTTTTGGATAAATTCCCGCCGGGGTTCCACCGCATCCCCCATGAGGGTGGAAAACAAATCCTGTTCGGGATCGTAATCCTCGGCCCGGACCTGCAGGAGAACACGGCTTTCGGGATCCATGGTGGTCTCCCACAACTCAGTCGCATCCATCTCTCCCAATCCTTTATAGCGCTGGATGGAGAGTCCGGATTTGCCGGCCTCCATGATCGCGTCGAGCAACATGTCTCGGGAGTCGAGCTGGATCGACTCGTTTTTATGCACCAGTGTGAAGGGCGGCTTGTCCAAAAATGCAATCGGCTGGTAAAGCTCGAACAGGTTCTGGATCAACGGTGAGTGGATAAAATCCGCATTGAATTTAACCTCAAAATCGCGGCCCTGCTGATGGCCGGACAGGGTAAACTTGTAAAGTTCTTTTTCAGGGTCGTAATCGATCACCAACTCCATATCCTTGATGAGCGCGTTGATTTCAATTTTGTCCTGACCGTGGTCCGTTTTAGCGATATAGACATTATCCTGCCAGGGTTCCATTTCCACCCCAAAGGCTTTAAACGCGCTCACTTCAGCGGCACCCAATTCCTGGCCATTCCTCAATACCATCGGTATGTTGGCCAACCCGCCCTTGATGCCTAACTTTTCTTTTTCCGCGTCGGCCATCAGCAGGTTCATCAACTTGGAGATCAACAACAACAACTGATCAAGGGTTTTAAAATTATCCCGCCCGATCTCCATATGGACCAGAGCGGTCAACAGCTCGGTCGGAATGTTGTTCTTCGCCGCCGTGTCGCAGTAATCCCGGAAGCGGATGAGGTGGTTGATGAAATCCACCAGCTTTCTCCCGGAAATCGCGGGACCTTTATTATGAATCAACACCTCCTGTTTGTTGGTGCCTTGTTCAACCAGCACTTGCGACAGGCCTTTTTCATCTTTCACATATTTTTCCGTTTTACCCTTTTTCACCTTAAACAAAGGCGGCTGGGCAATATACAAATATCCTCGTTCAATCACCTCGGGCATCTGCCGGAAGAAAAACGTCAACAACAGAGTGCGGATATGCGAACCGTCGACATCGGCGTCGGTCATGATTATGATTTTGTGGTAGCGGATTTTTTCGATATTGAAATCGATTTTACCGATCCCCGTCCCCAGCGCGGTGATCAAGGCGCGAATTTCATCACTGCCGATCATTTTGTCGTAGCGCGCTTTTTCGACGTTAAGAATTTTACCCTTGAGCGGCAAAATCGCCTGATTCCGGCGGTTCCGGCCCTGCTTGGCCGATCCGCCCGCGGAATCCCCTTCAACAATATATAATTCTGAGAGGGCGGGGTCTTTTTCAGAACAATCCGCCAGCTTACCGGGCAGCGAGCTGATCTCGAGGGCGTTCTTGCGGCGCACCAGGTCCTTAGCCTTTTTAGCGGCTTCCCTGGCCTGCGCGGCGCTCATGGCCTTGGCGATGATACCTTTGGCCACAGCGGGTTGCTCTTCTAATACCCGGCCGAGCTTGTCGTTGACGATCTGCTCGACTATACCCTTAACGTCGCTGTTGCCCAACCGGCCTTTGGTCTGCCCTTCGAACTGCGGTTCGGCGATTTTAATGCTCAGGACTGCAACCAATCCTTCGCGCACATCATCGCCGGAAAGACTGATCCCCGTGTTTTTCAAAAAACCATTTTGAATCGCATAGCTGTTGATGGTCCGCGTCAAGGCCGAGCGGTAGCCGCTGAGATGCGTCCCCCCGTCCTTGGTGTTCACGTTATTGACAAACGTGAATATTTCATCGGTGTAGCTGTCGTTGTACTGCATGGCCAGTTCCAGGGAAAAATCATCTTTTTCTTTGGTGATATAAATGGGCTCCGGGTGGATGGGTTTTTTATTTTTGTTGATATGATCTACGAATGAAACGATGCCGCCTTCGTAAAAGAAATCGTGACTGCGACCGTCTTTTTCGTCGTGAATATGAATCTTGAGGCCCTTGTTTAAAAAAGACAGCTCCCGTAATCGGTTGGACAGCACATCAAAACTGAAATTCAATTCGGTAAAAATATCGCCATCCGGTTTAATCAGGATCCTCGTACCGGTGGCGTTGGTTTTTCCCACCACTTCCAGAGGCGTTAAGGGTTTGCCGCGATGGTATTGCTGCTTGTAAACCTGTTTATCCCGCTTGATTTCCAAATCCAGCGTTTCGGACAATGCGTTCACCACCGACACACCGACACCATGCAATCCCGCCGAAACCTTGTAGCTGTCCTTATCAAACTTGCCGCCCGCATGCAGGACGGTCAGCACCACCTCGGCCGCCGAAATTTTCTTCTCCCGGTGAATATCCACCGGAATCCCCCGGCCGTTATCCGATACCGCCAAACTACCGTCGATGTGAAGAATCACTTCGATTTCGGTACAAAATCCGGCAATCGCCTCATCCACACTATTATCAACGAGTTCATAAACCAGATGATGCAGGCCACCCTGACCGGTACCGCCGATATACATAGCAGGACGTTTCCGGACCGCTTCCAGGCCTTCCAGAATTTTGATTTTGGAGGAGTCGTAAACTTTTTTTTGA
>CBDVDB010000107.1:0-7130 GCA_965372625.1 uncultured Nitrospinaceae bacterium | reverse complement strand
TATGAAATATGAAGTGGTGATCGGGCTGGAGGTGCATGTCCAGTTGAAAACCCAATCGAAAATTTTCTGCTCCTGCTCGACGGAGTTCGGCAGGCCGCCCAACGCCAACACCTGCCCGATCTGCCTGGGCATGCCGGGGGTTCTGCCGGTGCTGAACAGGAAGGTGGTGGAGTACGCCATCAAGGCCTGCCTGGCGACCCATTGCCAGGTCCAGCCGATGAGCCGCTTCGCCCGTAAAAATTATTTTTATCCCGACCTGCCGAAGGGTTACCAGATCACTCAGTTCGAGCTGCCCATCGGGCTCAACGGTTATGTCAACATTGAGACCAACGGCTCCGCAAAAAAAATTGGCCTGACCCGCATCCACCTGGAAGAGGACGCCGGCAAATCCATTCACGGCGAAAATCTGGGACAGCCCGGCAAGAGTTACGTCGATTACAACCGCACCGGCGTGCCCCTCATCGAAATCGTCAGCGAGCCGGATTTGCGGTCACCGGCGGAAGCGCGGGAATACCTCACCCGGCTCAAAGCCATTCTCGACTACGCCGAGGTCAGTGACGTCAACATGGAAGAAGGCAGTCTGCGGTGCGACGCCAATGTGTCCCTGCGCCCCGTCGGCCAGAAGGAATTTGGCACGCGGACCGAGTTGAAGAATATAAACTCCTTCAAGTTCGTGCAGAAAGCGCTGGAATACGAAATCGGCCGGCAGGCCAAGGTACTGGACCAGGGCGACGCCGTGGTTCAGGAAACGCGCTTGTACGATTCGGCAAAAGGCGTTACCTTCTCCATGCGGTCCAAGGAAGAAGCGCACGATTACCGGTATTTTCCGGAACCCGATCTGGTGCCCATCGTGTGCGACGCGGCGTGGATCGAGACGGTGCAACAATCGCTTTCCGAGATGCCGGAGCAAAAACGGGATCGCTTCGTTCGTGAATACGGGATCCCCGAATACGACGCGGGTGTGCTGACCACCTCGAAAGCCCTGGCCGGTTACTTTGAATCCTGTGTCCGATTATTCAACCAACCCAAAACCGTCAGTAACTGGATCATGGGGGAATTACTGCGGGAATTGAAAAATGACGACCGGGAAATCGAGGATTGCCCGGTCACCCCGGAGCGATTGACGGATCTTTTAAAATTGATCGACAACGGCGCCATCAGCGGTAAAATGGCAAAAACGGTGTTTGAGGAAATGGTTTCATCCGGCCAGCCCGCCGCGGAAATCGTCGAGGCGAAAGGGCTGACGCAAATCACCGATGAGTCCGCCCTGCTGGCGATGGTGGAGGAAGTGGTCGCCGCCCATCCCGGCCAGGCGGCGGATTATAAAAACGGCAAGGTTAAACTGATGGGATTTTTTGTCGGACAGGTCATGAAAGCCAGCAAGGGGCAGGCCCACCCCGCTCTGGTTAACAAACTGCTGAAAGAGAAGCTGAGTTGAAATCGTTCGTGCGCCCCATGAAGTCCAAAATGAAGCCAGACTTATTAATGAAATTTGCCGTGGTGTGTGGAATCCTGGCTTGGGCGGTCCTGATGACGGACTCCTTCTCCCTGGCGAAGGCACCGAAGGATACGCCGAAACAAAAAATCTGGTCGCAGGACAAGCGATTCGTCGACTATGGAGATGGCACCATCACCGATACTAAAACCGGTTTGATGTGGATGGAAATGGATTCCTATCAGCACACCGGCCATTGGATCAGCTGGCTGGAATCCTTTGTTTATATTCAGAACCTCAACAAGGAGGGATATGCCGATCATTATGACTGGCAGATGCCGACGTTAAATGATTTAAAAACATTGTACGAAGCCCACAAGACCAACAGCAGGCAGGTCGGGGCTGAAATGACAATTCATATCGACCCGATCTTTGCCAAGGAAGGCTCAGGGGCCTGGTGGTCTCTCGAACCCAACGGGCATTTCAACGGCTTCGGGATTGAATTCAATAATGGCAGCGTGTTTTCAGCAGCCAAATCATCCAAAGCCCGAAAAGCGGTGCGGGGCATGCGGGTGGTCAAACCTTGACGACCGCTTATCAGGGAGATACTTGCGTAGCCCGAAGAGTCGGATGATATATTTACTTTAGGATTTCAAAACCCAGATTCTTCGTCCCTTCGGTCCTCAGAATGACAAGACATATCCAATTTGTCATCCTGAGCGCCAGCGAAGGATCTAGGTTTATCCTGATTACCATACTTATGCAAAGGTCTACTTAACTGAAAAGGAGTTTATTTTGAAGCAGAGGAATTGTAGGGTTTTAATTTTGGGACTAGGAGTCATTATGGGTTGGATGGCGTTCTCCCAACCGGTGGAGGCCGGGTTTCCGGGAATGGATATCACCTTATGGACCGAGCATCTGGCCAAGAAGGATCGCCAAAATCCCGATTACCTGCAGTTTCACGAACTGGTCGGCCAGAAGAAATATGATCAAGCCTTGCAACTGATCGATCAAACCCATAAGAAAAACCCACGGAAAGGCACTCCGCTGATCCTCAAGGGGCTCCTGCTTCATGAAATGAAACGCTACAAGGAAGCCTTTACCCTGCTTCAACAGGGACGCAATATCCAGCGCCGGCACCCGGCTATTCAATTCGCGCATTGCCAGATCTACCGCAACATGGGGAACGTGGAACTGTCGGTGCGGGCCTGCAAAATAGCCGTGCATCAGCATGATAAGAGCAAAGACGCTCACTATGAATACGCGCAGACCCTGGCCGCCATGGGCAACATGCAAAAAGCCAATCAGGAGCTGGCCCGCGCCGCGGAACTTGATGCCGCCAACGGAATTTACCATTACGAGCGGGGAATGAACTTTTTCGCCCTGAACGATTTGAAGCAGGCCGAGCAGGCCTTTCTCAAGGCCTTGTCCCTCAACCCGGACGATCTGGACTCCGGTTATCAACTGGGATACCTGTACACCCTGAAAAAAAATTTCGAGGAAGCCGAGAAGCGCCTCAACCGTGTCTGGCAAACCCGGCTGGACCACCCCAAGGTGGAAGCGGCCCGGGCGCTCATCGAACTTATCAAAACGGGCGGGACGGACAAGCTCCCCGCGCTGGCCGACCCGCACAGCCACCATCTCAACCGGTCACGGGATCTTTATCAATCCGGCGAGTATGGTCTCGCGCTGTTTGAAATTCAAACCGCCGCCCGCCTCAAACCGGACGATAAAGCCACCCACCAGATTCTGGTCGCCCTCGCCAGTCTGCTGATGCGGCTCGAATTGACCGAAAAATCCGTCAAGCAACTCATGCGTATCGATCCCAGTGACACAATCCTGCAGGCCAAGGGATTCCAGGAACTGGGAGATATGAGAGTGATGCGGGGCCAACTGGATCAGGCGCAAAAATTTTACCAAAAATCCCTGAAATTGGGTGACCCGGACAGTCTGGCCAAAATCAGCCTGGCGGAACTGCCGGCACAAACTCCGGATACCAAGACCGCTCTGGATGCCACCGAACCGTTTTTCCAACCTGCGGAAGCGCTGAACCGAAAAGGCGAGGTGTTTGCTTATTACGGAATGCACCAACGGGCGCTGGCCCTGTATTCCCTGGTGCTCCGGACCCACCCCGGACATTTAATGAGCAAACTCAACATGGCCGTTGCCCACTTACAATTGGGAGCCCCTCACAAAACCATCACCCTGCTGGAACGAGTCCTCATCTCGCACCCGAACCACGAACATATCCTCACGCACCGGGTGCTTCTGGCCAAGGCTTACTTGCAAAAAGGGGACCGGGAAGAGGCGCTCAAAAATTTGAAGATCGTTAAAGCTATCAAACCTTCCACCCTCAAGCTCCTGAAAAATGATCCGGCCTTCAAGGACCTGAAGGATCATGCGATTTTTGGTCCCTGATCAAGGATCTCCGTGCCTGAAGCCCCCGGCCCTGGCACCAGACAGCGGCAATAATATTAAGTTTGACATGGTTCCCTTTTCTTGGTTACATGCACGGATATGCCCAATTCAATGAACCTTTCGCATGTCCCATGCCGAGGGTTCACATTCAGCTAATCCTTACCAGACGGGAAAATGCCATGAAATTACTTCAAGGCAGTAAAGCGCGCCTGATTATGAGTGCGCGGATATGTTTTGCAGGATTGCTCCTTTTCTTGCTCTTGATCCCAAATCTGGTTTTTGCGGATGCCTGCCAGGATGCCGGTCAGGATCTTCGCGCCAGTTTTGAAGTCACTCAGGGGCGGGGCGGAATCTGGGGATACATGGAAAAAATTTCCGCGCTTAGAGACGATTCCGTGATTGGATTCCAGGTGGATGGTAAATTAAAACGCATCATCGTTCTTTTTGAAGCCCAATGCGCCAAATCGAAAAAACCCTCGGTAAAAAGTTTCAAAAAAATTGAAAACATTTTGGGCGATGCACGGATGATCTTCAACCTGCGGCCCGGGAGAGTACCCACCAAGGACATCAAGGCCAAAATCCACAGCCTCCATGCCAACCTGAATAAACTCATTAAAGAGTTGGCTTCCTGAAGGAGCGCTCCGAAATGGCCATGGTCAAAGAAGGGTGCAAGGCCCCCGACTTTTCCACCTCCGATCAAAACGGAGACAAAATCAAGCTCAGCTCATTCAAGGGTAAGAAAAACGTCGTCCTGTATTTTTATCCCAGGGATATGACCCCCGGTTGTACGACCGAGGCCTGCGATTTCCGCGACCAGTTCAAAAAATTCAAAAATACGGAAATCCTCGGCGTCAGCATCGACCCGCCTGAAAAACATCAGAAGTTCATCGAAAAAAATGATCTGCCGTTTACCCTGATCAGTGATGTGGACCAAAAGGTGGTGAACAAGTACGGCGTCTGGCAGGAAAAAAAACTCTATGGAAAGAAATACATGGGGATCGTCCGGAGTACGTTCATCATCGACAAGTCCGGAGTGGTTCGGAAGATTTTCCCCAAGGTGAAAGTCAAAGGGCACATCGATGAAGTCCTTGCGGCTCTGAAGGAACTCTGATCATTTCCGGCGCGGACGCGCCATCAATTGTTCAATCGCCGCCACCTTTTTGGGTATCCCCTTCGACATATTCACGCACCCGCCTGGGGTGATCAACAGGTTATCCTCGATTCGTATCCCGATGGCTTCATCGTAAGACCTCCCCCGGTATTGCCACCGGAACCTGCCATAAAGGCCCGGTTCATTGCTGATCAGCCATCCCGGCCGCATGGGATCGATCCCGTAATCCCGAAACGGATCGCCGTCGTGTTCCTGTTCGCCCATCAGGTGGCTCACGCCATGAGGACGGCCCTTATAATCCCTTTGGGATTTTCCGCCCCGGTTATGAAACTTTTCGTCCAGACCCTCCTGTATGGTTTTCCAGCACACCTCATTCAATTCCGTAATGGGCACCCCGGCCCGCGCTTTCTTCTCCACCGCCACCTGCGCCGCCAGAACGATCTCGTATAAAATTTTCTGCATCGGATTGAACTTTCCCGAAGCCGGAACGGTGCGCGAGATATCCGCGTGCATTGTCATCCAGCGCACTCCAAAATCCATGAGAACCAATTCCCCTTTGGCGATGGGGTCGTCGTTTTTCATGTAGTGCAGCACCGTGGCGTTGTGTCCGGCGGCGATGATGCCCGGAAAGCTGAGTCCATACGGCGAATGCATCAACATCTGCCCTTCGATAAATCCCTGAACCCGGCACTCGTTGTCGAATTTCCTGAAATTCCGCAATGTTTCCTTGAACGCGTCACCCGTTATCTTCTGGGCCTTGAGGGTGTTGGCAATATCGTAAACATCCAGCGGCAGCCGCAATTGAAAATGGGACTGCATGATATTGGTGAGACATTCCCTGGGCGCCTTGCCTTTCTTCAGCAGGCTTTCGATTCTTTTTTTGAATTTCCAGTTGTGATCGGTTTTGATGGTCAGCCGCGCGCCACCCCGGAGGCTTTCCAGCCAGAAAGTGCCCACCTGCTTCTTTTTACGTTTGGCAAGACGTTTCAGGAAAATTTCATCGAAGTCGTCGATATCCTGCACGTCCTTGATCCCGGTCACCCGTTTCACTTCCCGGATGCTGGCCGAATCGCCCACTCCGAAACGGACGCCATCCCAGAATTCTTTCCTCGGGTCTTTCTTTTTGACAAACAAAATTTCGTCCGATTGCTTCGAGCCGGGGTCCAGCAACAGGATCACTTCCGACTGGTTGACTCCGGTCAGGTACATCAGAGTCGGCTCCTGGTAGGTGGGCGCATGGGCGTAGGCCCAGGTGGTTTCCTGCCCCGGTCCGTAAGGCACGCCGGTCAGCACCATCAACTGGTTTTCCTTTTTCATCAACCGGCGGCGGCGTTCGCGGAAACGGCGCTTGGCGCGGGAGCCCGCCCCGCCGTCACGGAATATTCCCGAGTATGTTTTTTTACCCTTCACCGTAAGACCGGTGGATTTCACATGCATAACTTTGCCTGAAAAGGATGGAACCCTATCTATATTCTATTATTCATTATATGATCGAAACCGGAACCTCCCAAACTTTCTTTCACCCATCCAACGGGAAGGAACTCCCATGTGCGGACGCTACAGCCTGACCCAACCGATTAAAACGTTGAAAGAACATTTCAAGGCCATTGCCGTGGCGCTGGAGCATGACGCGCGTTACAACATCGCGCCCAGCCAGCCGGTGCCCATCGTCATCAACGGGGAGCAGGAACGCGAAATTCATACCCTGCGCTGGGGGCTGATCCCTTCGTGGTCCAAGGACCCCGCCATGGCGAACCGCCTGATCAACGCCCGCGCCGAAACCGTCCATGAAAAACCCAGTTTCCGGTCCTCGTTTAAAAAAAGGCGGTGCCTGGTGCCTGCCGATGGATTTTACGAGTGGCAGGTGCGCGACGAGGGAAAAGTCCCCAACTACATACGCATGCGCACCGGCGGGTTGTTCGCCTTCGCCGGACTGTGGTCGGAATGGGACAGCGGCCAGGAAATTCTGCGAACCTTCACCATCATCACCACCAGCGCCAACCGGGACCTGGAATCCATACACCCCCGCATGCCGGTCATCCTTCTGCCCGATCAGTATGACGACTGGACTGCCTCGGAAACTTCCGCCGACGATTTAAAGAAACTGCTGAAACCTTTGGGAGCAGGATTACTGGATCATTACGAAATTTCCAAAACCGTCAACTC
>CBDVDB010000106.1:0-7140 GCA_965372625.1 uncultured Nitrospinaceae bacterium | reverse complement strand
TCAAAAGATATCGAAGTCAGTATCGTCGCCCAGAACCTGCTGGACAGCCAGCATCAGGAATGGGGCGACGATCGCATTCAAACCAATGACCGCAACCTGGTGGAACGTTCGCTTTTTGGCAAATTGGTTTAGAAATTTAAAAGGAAGCCAAAGTCATGATTACAACAAAAAATACCAACAATTTTTGGCCTCACGGGGTGAGCCTTTTGCTCTGCTTTTTGGCGCTGTCCGGATTTTCCAGGGGCCTGCCGGAAGGATCGGAGATTCATGCCGGGAATTTGCCTTCGGACCTGACCAAGCTGTCGCTTGAACAATTGATGAATATTGAAGTGACTTCTGTCTCGAAGAAACCGGAGAAAGCGGCGCAAGCGGCGGCGGCGGTGTTTGTGATCACCCAGGAAGACATTCGCCGTTCCGGTGCCACTCAAATACCGGAAGTACTGCGCATGGTGCCGGGCGTGGAAGTGGCGCGCGCCGACAGCAATAAATGGGCGGTCAGTATCCGGGGGTTCAATAATTTGTTTGCGCGCAAACTACTGGTGTTGATCGACGGGCGCAGTGTCTACACCGGCCTGTTTTCGGGAACGTTCTGGGACACGCAGGACACGGTACTGGAGGATGTCGAGCGCATTGAAGTGGTGCGCGGTCCGGGCGCCACCGTGTGGGGGGCCAACGCCGTCAACGGAGTGATCAACATAATTACCAAAAAATCGAAGGATACCCAAGGCAGTCTGGTTGCCGCGGGGGGCGGCAGTCTGGAAGACGGATTTGCCACGTTGCGGTACGGCGGCAAGATGGGAGGCAACGCGCATTACCGTGTCTATGGCAAATGGTTCAACCGCGATTCGTTTGAAGATTCCGGCGGGGTGAACAGCCAGGATAGCTGGGACGCATTACGCGGGGGGTTCCGCGTCGACTGGGATTCATCGGAAAACACGCAAATGACTTTTCAGGGTGATTTTTATGACGGCGCCTCCGGCAGTCGCCGCACCGGGCCTTTGTCCCTGGGAGTGATGGGAACGGTGGTGGGCGACGAAGACGTCCGGGGCGGAAATTTTCTGGTCCGGTGGACGCGGAAATTTTCCGATCGGTCGGATTTAATGGTGCAGGCGTATATCACCAACGAAAACCGGAAGGGACTCGTCTTCGGTCAGGATATCGATATTTTCGATCTGAGTGTCCAGCACCGGTTACCCATCGGAGAGGCGCACGACGTGGTCTGGGGAGTCGATGGGCGGGTGATGGTAGACGAGCTGGAAAGCAGTTTTATCCTGTCCTTCAATCCGGAACAGGACACCAATTATTTTATCAACGGATTTGTCCAGGATGAGATCACGTTGATTCCGAAGCGGCTTAAATTCACGGTGGGCGCCAAGCTGGGCCACAACTCGTTCACCGGATTTGAAATTCAACCGAGCGGGCGCCTGTTGTGGACGCCCAATGACCGGCATACCGCATGGGTTTCCGCTTCCCGTGCGGTGCGGACCCCTTCGCGTTTGGAAGACAGTTATACGCTGAACTTTTTTACCACACCGGTACCTTTGCTGTTGTTCTCTGTGACCGGCAACACGGAGATGAAGTCCGAAAATCTGCTGGCTTACGAGATAGGTTACCGAGTGAAGGCCACAGCTAAATTGTTCTTCGACGTGGCCACATTTTTCAATGTCTATGATGATCTGAAATCCACTGAACCGTTAACAGCGACTGCCTCCCAAAATCAGAATCTGATGAAGGGTGAATCCTGGGGCGTGGAGGCGGCGGCGACCTGGGATGTATTCGATTTCTGGCGCATAAAGATGGCGTTCACCTGGTTCGAGTTGGATCTGTTTCTGGATCCCGCCAGCGGCGATACTTTGTCCACGTCCGCCAATGGAGCCAGCCCGCAGTTTCAGTTCAACCTGCGTTCGTATATCGATCTCCCCTATGGTTTGGAACTGGATACGGCGCTCAATTATGTCGATGAACTGCCGGATTTGAGTATTGAGGATTACGTCCGGCTCGATCTGCGTTTGGGGTGGCATGCGTCGGAGCATGTGGAACTCAGCGTTACCGGGCAGAATTTGCTGGAAAGGAATCATCAGGAATTTCTGGCGACTGCCGGTGGCATCGATGCGGCCCTGGTGCCGCGCAGTGTTTATGGCAAGGTCACTTTACGTTATTGATGAAACGTTTTGATCAGGTGTGTTTTGAACATTAAACTGCTACGACATTTGATTGTGGGTGGGTTGCTCCTCTGGAGTTGGGGTGTGCCTATGGCGGGCCAGGCCCTGGCGGAAGCCCCTGCCGCTTCAGTGGAGTACGAGGTCAAGGCGGCGTTTATCCACAATTTCGCAAAATTCATCGAGTGGCCCCGGAATGCTTTTGAATCAGAAAATTCTCCTATCCGCATCGGTATTCTGGGCTCGGGGCCCATCAATAAATCCTTGATGAAGCTGAATGGAAAAGAAGTGCATAAGAGACCGCTGGAAGTTTCCATGGTTGAAAATATTAATGAGGTAAGCGGGTACCACATCATTTTTATCAATCCCTCCCAGGAAAAATGGTCCGAGGCAATTTTGGGCACCCTCCAGGGCAGTGGAATTTTAACCATCGGTGACATGACCGGCTTTGCCAGACAGGGCGGGGTGATCAATTTTTATCTGGAAAGCGGCAAGGTCCGCTTCGAAATCAACGATTGCTCCATCCACCGGGAAAACCTGAAAATCAGCTCCAAGCTACTGCGCCTGGCCCGTATCGTTTGCTCTAAAAACCATTAATTTATAGGGATTTATCCGTCCCTTAAAATATAAAACCCCTTTTCTTCCCGGGGGCATCATATTTAAAGGTAGGGAGTATTTGACTTATCCCTGCCGCTGGGGGTAGGCTAAATGCATTAATATTGTATTTCATCGGTTTCGGAAACTTGGGGCCGGGGGAGGAGAGATCATGGTACAGGCTGATAAAACTTATGACGATTCAAAGCGTGTTGGAGAAATGCTGGGATATCTGGAGGCCGCCCGCCTGTTTTCCCTGGACGTCCTTAATACGTGCCGCTTTGTTTGCGAGGAAGGTCTGGTTTCCGCCTACAAAGAGACCCGACAGGAACTTAAATTTTTGATCAAGCGGTTTACCGTGTTTGATGTAATTGTCGGTAGTTTCAGCTTGGTCGGACTGATGCTGTGTTTTACGGTATTTCTGTCCGGGTTCTGTATTCTGGGTTACCAGGCCGTGATTTGGTTGCAGGATGGCGTATGGCATGCTTATCCCATGATGATGGTGTTTACTTATTTTTTTGAAAATACCGCGCTCGGAACGTGGATGCAAAATCCGGAATCCTGGTCAGGTCTTCACCAGGTAATGGAGTGGGGTCTTACCAATATTCCCATTTCCCTGGTTTTGATTTTTGATGGATTGATCCTATCCGCCGGTATGGCCGCCATCATTGCCTTGGCGGTAATGGTGCGCCGGTTCCAGTTCAAGCACAGCGGGTAAGGTTGAACCTGCCCGGTTGGCGTTGTTCAGAGGGTGCGGCTATTTTTCCCTTGGCCGACTAGTGCCGTGATCGATCTCAACGAAAGGCGGGAAGGCGTTGGGGAAGGGTTGGTATATTCAGCAACTGGACCAAGGCCGCGAAGCATTGCGGATCGTATTTGCCCGCCCGGGTTTTTTTCTGTATTTCCCTGATAGCGTCCTGGTAATTTAAACCCTTTCGGTTTTTTCGATGACTGGTCAGGACATCAAAATCGTTCGCGAGACACAGTATCCGCGCGCCCAAGGGAATCTGATCTCCCTTTAAACCCTCCGGATAACCCGATCCGTTGAAATATTCGTGATGGTTTTTTACATAATTGAGAAGAATTTCCGAATCGTATCCCAATTGTTTGATCATCCGTGTGCTTTCCACGGGGTGTTTGTAAACCAGCCCCTGCTCGCTTTTGGATAAAGGCCGGTGGGTGCCGCGGATTTCATGGGGGATAATTATTTTTCCTAAATCATGCAGATAACCTGCCATCAACAGTTCTTCCTTTTCCTTATGGGACAATCCCATTCTTTCACCCAGCGCGAATGCAATAAGCGCCACCGTTTTAGCGTGACCCAAGGTTCCATCCACCGCCTCCGAGGCGTGAATCAATTCCATCGGTAATTTAAACTGGGAAGTCATCGAAGCGTATTGGTCGAAGAAATACCGGGGAATTTTGTTACGGTCCATTAGAGGATCCTTGATTCCGGTGACCCGGTAAATCGGCACCCTTTCCTCTTTTCCACGGATCGCAATTTTTTCGTACTCGTCCCTTTTTTGCTCGGCTTCATGGAGTCCTTCGCGGGCTTCCACATGCTCCGGGTCAAGTTTTAACATTTTTTGATAAACTTCCACGGCAGCGCTGGCGGCCCGTTTTTTGAAAAAAGCCTGCCCCAGGGCATTCAGCATTTCCAAGTCATGCGGATTTTGATTCAGAAGCATTTCCAGCGACTGGATTTCAGCTTCCGCAATTTTGTCGGATTCCCGTTGACCGGCAACCGAACGAACCCGGCTGACATGAAAATACTGCTGAACAATCATATATGTGTTGTGGTCGATGTACACTTCCCCCGGCTCACATAATTCCTCCAGCCGGGAGGCCAGATTGACGGGATCCCCGATACAGGAATAACTTTTGCGTTTCGATCCCAAAAGACCCACCACCGCCAGGCCGGTAGCAATCCCTACGCGCATTTTCCATTGGCTATGGGCATTCTTCATCCGCCTCTGCATGGTGAGGCCGGCCAGTACCGCAAGCACCGCATGATTTTTATATTTCATGGGCGCGCCGAATTCCACCATGATTCCGTCGCCGATATACTTGTCGATATGGCCGTAGAATTGGGTGATGCAATCCTCCATTTCGCTGAGATAGGTATTCAATTCATTGATTACTTTCTCCGGAGGGTTTTGTCCGGAGTAAAGAGTGAAATCCTTGAGATCGGAAAATAAAACGGATACCTGCCGCTTTTCATTTCGGATTTTGCCTTCGATCATCAGCCGCGCCACTTTGGAATCCATCACCGAGAACAAGATTTCCTCCACACGCATTTTCATGGACTCCACGGTTCCCTGTGACCGCTCCAACTCCTGGGTCCTTTCAGAAACTTTGGATTCCAACTGGTCGCTGTATTCGTTCAACCGCCGGTTGGTGATATCGAGCATTTCTTTTTCCTGCGCCAACTCCTCCCGCAGTCTGTCGGTGAAGCGGAGTTTTTCCTTCAAGCCGCCAATAACCCAGCCCGTCAGAATCAGGAAGCATGCCCATATCGTGAGATTGAGGTACAGATTAAACTTTTCCTCGTGCTCGTAATAATGGTGCAGATCCGCCACCACAAATACGCAGACCATGAGAATAGCGAAAAAAGCTCCCAGCACCGCTTTGCTGCGTCCCAGGTAATAGCCCGCGAGCATGATCGGCAGATAATAGAAATTAAGGAAGGCAACTTTGGTGTAAATGAAGAAGTTGAGCAACACCACACTGATCAGAATGGTGAAAATAAAATGGCTTTCGAAATGGTCGAATACGTACCGCTTGAGCTTTTCCATCATGGTTCTCTCCTCCTCTCACCTCACCCGGCAAGGATGACTCAGATATCTACAGGCGTGTGTTATACATGGCTAGACTCATATTATACCCCGATTGGGGTTTATTTATACATTATTTGTTAATGTATTATGGCCGGAGGTAATTCGCCTGCTCTCTGGGGTATAAGTGTAACTCTATGTAATACAAGGATTATTATAAGGATTGGTGGCCACGGGTTGGGCAGGTAGGACCGGTTCAGGGTATAGCGGGGATGATTATTATTCAGGGACGCTCCGGGCCAAATCCGGGTACTTTTTAAACAGTTTCTTGAGCAGGTTTTGGGCCCGGGTGATGTTGGAAGATTGGCCTTCTGCCTGAAACCGTGCCCGCGCTTTCTGGAGGTGAGATATCGCCAAACGGCCCTCCTGCAATTGATCGTACACCCAGCCCAGGTTGAAATGGGTGGTGCCTTTATCCGGATTGTGCTGGAGGGATTTTTGAAATTCGTCAACCGCTTCCCGGTACCGTTTGAACTTGCGGTGCTGCCAGGCTTTTTTGAAATGAATTTCCGCCGGGTCGGTAGGCGGGGGTTGGGGTGAATATTTGGGTGGGGAGGTTGCGTCTTTCATGAAAGTCACCGGTTCATTGGAACATTAAAAATGCATAAACAGGACCGCGGTCAGGGCAAGATGTCTTCCGGCCTCAGTTTGAATTTTCGGATGATCAGCTCCTTGTTCTGCCGGGCCTTGCCCGCCCATTCCAGCTGGCCGATCTGCTGATACAAATCTTCCGCCCGTTGCATATGAATCACGGCCTGAATTCCCTGCTCGGTCTTGTAAAAAATCATGGCCAGATTAAAATGTCCGCCGGGAGATTCCGGTTCCAACTCCAGTGATCTCTGCGCGGCAAGCTCGGCCTTATCCCATTGTTCGGTTTTGATAAACGCCGAACTGAGGCGGAGCCACACCCGCGGATTGTCCGCATCCAGGCGTCCGGCCTGTTTGAGTGCGGGCAGAGCCCGTTCGGTATCGTTCTCCTTAAGATAGATTTCGCCGATGGTGAGATAAGCCAGCGGCTGTTGGGGATCCAGTTCCAGCGCTTGCAGGGAGCTTTCAAGTGCCGGTTTAAACTGTTTGTAATAAAGGAGGGAAGCCCCCAATACCGCATGATCCCTGGCCCGGCGGGGGTCCAGCTTGATGGCGGCCGCGGACAGCTCCAAAGCCCGCCGGTACTGCTCCATTTTGAAATGCACCCAGGCGCCGGTCGACACATAGGCCACGTCCTCGGGGTGAAGTTTATATTGCGTTTGAATCACCTCCAACGCCCGGACGAGTTTGCCCTCCTTCATCAATTGCTTGACAGCAACGATCTCCTCGCCCTTGACCACCTGCATGGAGTTTGCATCACCCGCCAGCCAACCGAACCCGCGCTGGCTGGCATAATAATATAGGGGACCGCCTATGAGCACGAGGGCCAACACAACGATGGCTCCCACCCTTAAGAATTTTTCGCGCGGGGATTCCGGTGGCGGCTTGGACGAGGGGATATCCTCCGGCTGATATCTGTCCTTGTATTGCTCCATTCCTGGACGTGGCATGTCTGCTCCAAAAAA
>CBDVDB010000105.1:0-7173 GCA_965372625.1 uncultured Nitrospinaceae bacterium | reverse complement strand
AGATCCTTCACTGACGTTCAGGATGACAGAGAGGCGTCTATTTGTCATGCTGAGGAGTTGATGGCGACTGAAAATTTACTTTTATCAGCGGAGGTTTTAAAAATTACCTGCGGAGGTTCTCCGCCGGTTAATCTTTCGCTACATGGTAGATATAATATTGCTGGGCGATGGTCAACAGGTTGTTGACGGTCCAGTAGACGACCAGTCCGGCGGGGAAAGAGAGGAACAGAAAGGTGAAGAGAATGGGCATGAACTGAAAAATCTTCTGCTGTACCGGGTCGGCGGTGGAAGGCGCCATTTTCTGTTGCAGGTACATGGTGGCCCCCATCAGGACGGGGGTGACGTAATAAGGATCGCTGGCGGAGAGATCCGTAATCCACAGCATGAACGGTGCGCCGCGCAGTTCGATGGAGAAGAACAATGCGTGATAGAGCGAGATGAACACCGGCATTTGCAACAGCATGGGCAGGCACCCGCCGAGCGGATTGATCTTGTGTTTTTTGTACAGGCCCATCATTTCCTCGTTGATTTTCTGCCGGTCGCCTTCGTGGCGTTTCTGGATTTCTTTGATCAGCGGCGCGATCTTCTGCATGCCTTTCATCGACTTGAAACTTTTTTGCGTGAGCGGGAACAGGATGAGTTTGATGACGATGGTGAGGCAGATGATGGACCAGCCGTAGTTGCCGATGATCCCGTAAAAATAGCCGAGGGCTTTCAGCATGGGTTTGACCAGGAATGCGAACTTGTTGCCCAGCCAGCCGTAATCGATGAGGCGGAACAGTTTGTGGCCGGCATCCTCCAGAGTTTTTAGATTTTTGGTGCCGATGAAAAGCAGATGCGTGGCTGAGGCGGCCGACTGCACCGACTCGAAATTGAGGGCCACGTATACTTCATCGTCCTTTTTTTTAATGACCTGGGACGACTTGATGCCTGTTTCGGGAATCAGGGCGGCGGCGAAATATTTGTTCTGGAACGAGGTCCATTGGACATCTCCCGTATAGGTGACGAGTTTACCCATTTCGTCGGGATGGGTTTCCACCCGTTCGTTGTTCACGAAAGTGGTGGGTCCCGCGTACGAAATGAAATCGGCCTTAAAATCGACCTGTCCACCGAGGCCGGGACCCCAGATCACTGAGTACTGGAGGTTTGCCGCCGTCCAGTTGGGGGCTTTAATCCGGGTGTTCACGGAGATCAAGGGGTTGTCCCATTCAAAATGAAACGTGCGTTCGACATCGAACCCGGAGGGATGTTTTAAATGAAACTTAAGATCGGCTGAGGGATTGGAACTGCTGATTTCGATAAACTCCGTGGACGGTTGGAAGTGACCCGTCGCCAGAACCCGATCGACCGCCGCATGTCCCGACTGAAGGGTCAGAGGATATTGGGCGCCATTGACCTGGGGGATCAGATCAATCGGTCCGTCCCCCTCGGCGTTGACGTACTGGCTGAGCTTGACATGCTTGAGTACTCCGCCCCGGCTGGAAAAGATTAACGTGGTGTTTCCTTTAACCACGCTCACACTGATTTCCCTTTGGGCTACAGGCGCCGGCGCCACGGGTTGCTGTGCCGGGGCCATGGGTTGCTGTGCCGGTTGGCTTGTTTCGGGCAGGGTCGTCTGTCCGGTTTCAGCCGGGGGCAGGGCCGGTTGTTGCGGCAGGGGCGGGATTTCCGGTGTGCCGGGCAAGGGGGTCATTTCCGGATCGAGTTGTTCGAACCCGGCGGTTTGTTCCTGCGGCGGCGGCGATATTTTTGCCAGAAACAGGCCCCACAAAATGAAGACCAGCAAGGAAAGTCCGAAAGCGATCAGCGCTCTATTTTCCAACGTTCATTCTCCTGTCATTATTTGAGCGGATCGTGTCCCCCTTCATGCCAGGGGTGGCATTTCATCAGCCTGCCCAGAATCAGCCACGCGGCTTTGAACAGCGAAAACCGCTCCAGCGCCTGACAGGAATATTCCGAGCAGGAGGGATGGAAGCGACACGCAGGTACAAAGAGAGGCGATATCCATCTTTGATAGAAGCGAATCGCTGATTTAAAAATTCCGTTCAACATGATCTGAAAAAAATTAAGGGAAGGAATGAGGTTATGGCTGAATTTAATAATTATTGGGTGGCCTGAAGCGTTTGTGTCAGTTTTCGCTCCAGAATGGCATAAGGCAGGTCAACCAGTTTTCTTGCGGAAATCACCACGATATCCATGTCCCGTTCCCCCAGGTTTTTATGGCGCCGGAAGATTTCCCGGATTTTCCGTTTGGCCTGGTTACGGGCCACCGCATTGCCGACCTTGCGTGAAGCGATGATCCCTAATCGATTCCGGCCCAGATGATTGGGGAGGAAAAACAGGGTGCAGGTGCGATCCACTATTTTTTTCCGGCCCTGGGTTAATACTTTTTCAAAATCGGAGCGGACCCGCAAGCGTTCATTTTTGGAAAACGACTGGCACGCCATATCAGACCGCCAGCCGCTTGCGCCCTTTTCGCCTTCGATTAGCCAGTACCCGGCGCCCACCCACGGTGGCGCTGCGGGCGCGAAACCCGTGGGTTCTTTTTCTTCGTAAATTTTTGGGTTGATACGTTCGTTTCATAAAACCCCGGACCGCAACCAACTATAACTAATTGATTTTAAACGGATTTTTTAAATTCAGGAAAATGTTGCAGAAAATCAGCATCAATTATTTCATTCGGCTTGACGCTTGTCAAGGGAAGATTTCCAAGCTTATCGCAACCGGTACCCTGATCAATGGATAACCGGCGGCAACAAAACTATATCCTGTATTTTCAGTAGGTTCCACAAATTTTTATGTTTACATCATAGGTAAATTTGCTATCATGAGTTTAATCCTAACCGCTTAAAAAAGAAGGGCATAAGTGAGGTTTTCCCTTTCCGCCCGTAAACTTGAAGGAGGAGCTAGGCTATGGCTCGTTGGAACAGAACCCTTGGGTTGACCGTAGTGACTTTTGCAGGTTTGATTCTGGCCGTAAATTGGGTGTGGGCGGAATCGCCTGATCAACTCTATCAGGTAGCGCAAAATGTCCCCGGGATGGAAACCATGGACGAAACGGGTGGGACCCTGGGCGAGGAAGATGAGGAATCGGTCTTCGAAACTTCTGAAGAGGGCGAGAAAAGATTCGAAAAGGCTGACAGCATTGAAGGCAAAGAATTGATTTCAACTACCGGCCCCCAGGGGGACGATGCCAAAACGCTCATTCCCTACTCCCAGTTTTTTACCGCGGGATATGTTGGAGAGGAAATGGATGCGGTGGGTGGCATTTTGGGCATCCGTGCGGAAAGATCCCTGGGAGGCATGATTTCCCGTGATTCCATGACGTTCCCCGATGTTATTTATATTGATATCGGGCAGGAAGATGATGTTGAGGTGGAAGACCGCTTCATTGTGTATTCGCAAACCCATAAAGTCCGTCATCCCCTGAAAACCTTTTTCATCACCTTTGAAAGGGAAGTGGATTCGCTGGATGGCGATTATTCGGGCGAATTCTATTCCAACTTTTTTTCAATCAGGCCCGATATCATAGGGACTCAGATTGAGGTCAAAGGGGTCATCCGGGTCATTGAAACTTCAACCATTACTTCCAAGGCGATCGTTGATGAGGCTTTTGGCCAGATCCAGGTTGATGATCTTCTGGTTCCTTATCCGGACCGGCAACCCCCGATGATTGCCGCCAACTATGTGCCTCCCAAAAAAGACGTCAAGGGGTTTATCCTCGCCAATCGCGGCAACAATCTCATGTTTACCATGAATGATGTGGTGTTTATCGATCAAGGAGAAGATGACGGCGTGGACCAGGGTGACCGGTTCGAGATTTATTCCTATCCCCTGACGATCGATGAAGACGAAGAAGATATCAACCCCGCCATTATCGGCGAGATCACCATTATCTCCGTTCAGGAAGAGACGTCCACGGGCATCATTTTGAGTGTTACGGAACCGATCTTACCGGGACATAAGGTTCGCAGCAAACGCTGAAGGCTCAAGGCACTATTTTCAGAAATCGTTTTTTCCCTACCTTGATCAGGTATTCCTGATCCCCGTTCAATGCCAGATTTTCATCGGTGACCTTTTCCCCGTCGACCGATACGGCCCCCTGCTTGATCATGCGTTTAGCGTCCGAGGTGCTGGGGCATACCTTGGAGTCGGCCAATACTTTTCCAATCCAGCGGGGTTCCGCTCCCCATGTGGGCACGGTCGGAATATCCTTGGGAAGGTTTTTATCCTTGAACACGTTTTCAAATTCCAGAGCGGCCTGGTCCGCCGCCTTTTCGGAATGGTAACGCGCCACCAGTTCCCGGCCCAGCCGGATTTTCACATCCTTGGGATTCATCTCTCCGCCTTCGGCTTTTTTTCGCAGCGATTTTAAATCGTCCGCGGCGATGTCGCTCAGCAATTCGAAATAGCGCCACATAAGATCGTCGGAGATGGACATGATTTTACCGAACATCTCTCCCGGCGGGTCCATGATGCCGATGCTGTTGCCCAGGCTTTTGCTCATCTTCTGCACGCCGTCCGTTCCCTCCAGCAGGGGCAGGGTGATGATGTTCTGCGGTGTCATCTGGTAGGCCCGTTGCAGGTCCCGGCCCACCAGCAGATTGAATTTCTGATCGGTGCCGCCCAGTTCCACATCCGCCTTCATGGCGACCGAATCGTAACCCTGGATCAACGGGTACAGCAGTTCATGGATGGAGACGGGCAGGTTGCTGGCCAGGCGCTTTTTAAAATCGTCGCGTTCGATCATACGGGCGACAGTGTAGCGGGCCGCCAGGTTGATCATGTCGGTCGAGGAAAATTGATTCATCCACTCACTGTTGAACATGACGGTGGTTTTATTTTTATCGAGGATTTTGTAAACCTGTTCGAGATAGGTTTTGGCGTTGATCTTGATTTCTTCCGGCGTCAGGCTTTTGCGGGTTTCGGATTTACCGGTCGGGTCGCCGATCATCCCCGTGAAATCGCCGATCAAAAACACCACTTCGTGGCCCAGATCCTGGAACTGCTTCATCTTCCGCAAAAGGACAGTATGGCCGAGATGCAAATCCGGCGCCGTGGGATCGAAGCCAGCCTTGACTCGAAGGGGCTTGCCTGTTTTAATGGACTTCTCCAAGGCGCGGGCAAGATTTTTTTCGTCTATAATCTCAGAGGTGCCGCGTTGGATGATTTTAAGTTGTTCCTGGACGGATACCATGGCCTTGTGGGTAAGGAGGGTGGCTAAAAAAGGAAAACTAACATACCCCCTTCCAAACTGCAATCGGTTTGGGGAGAGGGGTTATCCAGCGGATTACCGGCCCTTATCATTCATATATAGAGTCCATCATGCCGGAATCCCAACCGTTACCCCAAAACCTTAAAAAATATCAGCAAGCCGCCATCGGTTTCGTAATCTTGAATATGGCCTATCTGGCGGTGGCCTGGTGGAAAGTGCCGTCCTTTGACATCCCTCCGGCCAAGGCGGCGGGGTACCTGGTTTTCCTTATTATTTTTATCGGGACGTTAACGAGGTTTATTTACCGGGGTTCCCAAAAACTGGTCCTGGTGTTGGCGGCGATTTATGCCGGGCGGATTCTGTTTTCTTCCTATACCATAACACTGGGCATCGCTCATCCCATGGTTCCTTACGTGTTGCCGACAACGGTAACATGTTTTTATCTGTTCGGACGAACTCTCTGGAACTGGCCCTGATTAGTAACGTGTCATGGAAAAGCCACGATGAAATCCCTGATATTGAACGGCGATCAACTGACATTGGACGATGCGGTCTCGGCATTGAACCGCGGCGCGCCGGTCAAAATATCTCCCGAAGCCAAACAAAGGGTGAAGAGGGCTCGCGAGCATATTGATGCGGCGGTCCGCGAGAAAAAGGTAATCTATGGCATCACCACCGGGTTCGGAGCGTTCAGCAATGTGACCATTTCCCGCGACCAGGGCAAACAACTGCAAAAAAATATTCTGATGAGCCATGCCGCCGGAGTAGGCCCGCCTTTTGCCGATGAAATCATCCGCTGTGTTTTGTTGTTGATGATCAACAGCAAGGCGAAAGGATATTCCGGCCTGCGTCCCAAAACCCTGGATACCCTGCTGAAACTGCTCAACAAGCAGGTGATCCCGGTAGTGCCGGAGCAGGGTTCGGTGGGCGCCAGCGGCGATCTGGCGCCCCTCGCGCACCTGTCACTGGTATTGACCGGACGGGGCCGCGCGCGTTACCGGGGCCGGACGTTGAGTGGCGCACAGGCGCTCAAACAGGCCGGCATCGCTCCCGTCGAATTGGCGGAAGGCGAGGGGCTGGCCCTCGTCAACGGCACCCAGGTGATGACGTCGGTCGGCGTACTCACTTTGCACCGGGCCATCCAGCTGGCAAAAATTCTGGACATCGCCGCCGCCATGAGCCTTGAAGTTTTGCTGGGCAGCAACAAGCAGTTCCATAAACGCATCCACCGCCTCCGGCCGCATCCGGGACAGATCGATTCCGCCGCCAACATGCGGCGCATTACCGACGGCAGTGAGATCATTTCCTCGCACAAGGATTGCGGCCGCGTGCAGGACGCCTATTCCCTGCGCTGTGTTCCGCAGGTGCATGGCGCCAGCCGGGACACGCTGGCGCACGTCAAACGGGTGATCGAAACGGAGATGAATGCCGCCACCGAAAACCCGCTCATTTTTCCCAACGGGCAGGTGATGTCCGGCGGCAACTTTCACGGTCAGCCGGTGGCGCTGGCGATGGATTTTCTGACCATCGCGCTGGCGGAGTTTGCCGGTATTTCCGAAAGGCGCATCGAGCGGATGGTGAATCCCAACCTGAGCGGATTGCCGTCGTTTCTGATCGAGGAAGGCGGGGTGAACTCCGGCTTCATGATCGTCCAATACACCGCCGCGGCGCTGGTGTCGGAAAACAAGGTGCTGGCCCATCCCGCTTCGGTGGACTCGATTCCGACCTCCGCCAACAAGGAGGATCACGTCAGCATGGGGACCATCGCGGCGCGCAAGGCCCGGCAGGTGGCGGAAAATGTCAAGCAGGTGGCGGCCATCGAATTGTTGTGCGCGGCGCAGGCGCTCGATCTGTTCACCAACCTGAAGCCGGGCAAAGGATCGCTTGCCGCCTACAAAGTGATCCGGCGTCATGTCAAGCCGATGAAGCGCGACCGGGAGCTGGCGCCGGATATTGCC
>CBDVDB010000104.1:0-7229 GCA_965372625.1 uncultured Nitrospinaceae bacterium | reverse complement strand
TCTTTCGGTAAACGCACCCCACTTGATGCCCAGTTCCTGAGCATAATTTCTTGTCACTTCGACGATTTTAGCTTCGATCATGACCTGGGGAGTTTTAACATCCAGGGTTTTAACGACAGAGATCATTTCTTCCACTTTTTCAGGAATATCCGTGATGATCAGAGTATTAGTCCTGACATCGGCAGAAATGCTTCCCCGTTCGCTTTTCAATCCATCAAGGTTCTTGACCATTTCCGTAATATCGGCGTAATTGACGCGGATCATTTCCGTGATCAGGGGTTCGGCCACCTGCGCGGCCAACAAGGTGGCTTTAGGCACAATGCGAATGATATTACCTTTGCATAACCTGCCCAGCATATTGTTTTCAAGAATCAGCTCAAAGGCCTTGTTCCAGGGAACATCGATAAGGCGGACGTTCACCGTTCCGCTGACATCCGGAGAAAGCACCAGGTTGAACCCGCTGACTTCGGCAATAATGCGGAAAATATTTTTGATGTTGGCATTTTGGAAGTCCATGGAGAAGGAATCGCCGACACCCCCCAATAACTCGGAACAGGAATCCACTAGCGCGGCCTCCCGGGACAAATCCGTTTCCGCCTTCTGACTCTCCGGTTCGGCGGTAGCCATGGCCACTTCTACGGGAGCCTGTTCGGCTTGTTCAGCCGGTTCCTCAGGAACTTCCGCAGGCGCCTCAGCCTCTTGAGCCGGAGTTCCGGAATCTTTCAATCGAATATCCATCACATAAGAGCTGGGCCGGAGAATTTCATAGGAGGCGGCCTGATTGAGACCGATTTCCAACCGCAGAACCTTCGCCTCTTCAAAATAGAGAGGCCGGATGGTATTGACCACTCCCTGATTGACTTCCATAACATCGGTCAATTGCCCTTTTTCCATATTGGGAAAATCGAGAACCAGGCGCAGGGGATCGACCAGTTTAAAAGCGGTATATTCCAAACCTTGAGAAGACCGCAGCTTAATGGATACTTCTCCATTTTCTTTCGCCGTTTGCAGGTCCACAATTTGACCCAGCGTTCCGGTCCCTGTATCATCCGCAGCCTGAGCCATCAACATTCTTTCCGCTTTAGTGCCTTGGGCCGGGAAAATTTGAATCATTTTTTTGGCGACCACCGTTTCGCTGGACGCGGATTTTCCGATAACCAGGGAACCACTTTCCGCTTGAACATTATGAGCGGGATAAATGGCCAGACCCACGCCGAGGATTAGGGTAATCAAACCAAACATGAATTGATTGTTAGTTTTTGTATTCACGATACGTCCTCACTCCTCTTCGTCTGGTTTGGGAAATTCAATAAACTGGGTTTGGGTAATAATTTTTCCATCATATTTTCGCAATCGCTCCAACACCACAACCCGTTCCTCACTAATGGATTGGACCACTCCGAATTCAGGCCCCACAAAGGACCCCACCCGGATCGTATGCCCTTTGGTATCAGCAGTCTCGATCAAACCTACGGTCTCCTTCTCATCCCAGATCACCCCAGCCAATTTCAATTCGCCCAAGCTGGCCTGCAAGGGGGTTTTTACCAAATGTTCCGTTTCTTCCTTGGCTTTTTTGAGCAGGCTTTTATACTGGTCGATCTCTTCTTGCAACTCAGATTTTTTCATGGAACCCAATCCCTTTTTATTTTTGAACAAGGCTCCGTAATACTCGAGATCCGAATACAACCTGGGATTGGTCTCCTTGACGCGTTGGTACAACTCATAAGAAATAGCCGGAATACTCTCAATTTCCGCCGACAATGCCGCAAAACTGGATTCTCTCGGTGCGGCGACTACCGGCGCAGGCGCGGCCTCTTTCTTTTCGGGTTGATCCGCTTCTGGAATGACCAGCGGTTCAAAGGGATCGCGCCTGTCTGAGAACAGATACCGGAGCCCGGGAGCAAACACCGCACGGGTGGTCTGGATACTCTGGCGTCCGGATTCAAAAACCTTCAAAAGTTTTTCCATTCTCCTCAAGGCTTTTCTGTTAATCGTAGCAAAACCGGCCATATTGCCATCGTGTTCCACTTTCTTGAACCACTGTCCTGCGGAAGATTCATAAAACTGAATCAGTTTTTTAAGTTCACGATTTGAGAGAGAACGATAATCGAACATGAACCGAAGCAACACCATCGACCGGATTTGCTCCCGGAGTTCCGACCTGAGGCGGTTGATCAGGACCTCGGCGTTGGGCGCATTAAACTCCCGGCCCACCGGATTGGTCAGCTGCAATAAGCTGGCTTCCAGATCAATCATCAGATCGGCACTGCCTATAGCAATTTCGAGTCGGCTCAAAAGTTCAAGACGCTCTCTTTTGGGTAATTTCTCTATTACTTTTTGCAAAAAGTTTTGATAAGCCCGGGGGCTTGCCTTCAGCGCTTTATTGTTGAGGCTGACCACTTTTCGTCCAATGCCTGAGCGAAAAAACCGAATACTTTTACTGACATGAGCCCGGTTAAAATTTCTCGTGATCTTCTTTAATTTTTGACCGTAAAATGCATTCGGCTGGAATGCTCCCGAATAAATACCGTTGATGACGTCAATATGTTCTTCAGACAACCCCAAAATTTGAAGCATCCTGGGTCGGGTCACTAAGGAGGCCTTCTTTTTCTTTTGGGCGAGAATTCGTTTTTCCTGTCCGGAACCGCTCGCATTGTATAGCTGCAAAGACAGGCTTCGCTTGGTACTTGAGCTGGTTTTAGCAAAAGCCTGGTCGCCTGACAGCCAAAGGAGAGCGATCCAAATCCCGATCATGAATGCGGCAAGGAATCCCTTTTTAATATTTACTTTTTGGCTTATAGGCTGCATATTCACTGCTTTCATATTTTACTTAGTAGTTTCCTCAGTACCTTCGATAATTTCCTCGGAACCTTCGATATAAGCAAAGGTATCGGCCTGAATTATAGTTTGCAGAACATCCACTTCCTCCTGCTCTACTTCACCCTCTTCATTAATGACAATATTAATGGCGGGCTGCATATCCATTTGGAAAGATTTCACATTAACGACCCGAAGCAGATTTTGCAGGGAGTCAAAAAATCCGGCTGTTTTATAATAATTTCCCGAAATGGTCACCGACACAGGAATGGCTTTATAAAAGCTTTTATTGGTAGCCGGGGACTGTTTAAAAGCCACTATATCCAAGCCCAGAAAATCTCCAATATCTGCAATTTTTTGGATCAGTTGTGATATTTCATTGGCAAGAGGTAATTGCCGTTTTTTCTCCAAAAGGGTACCGAACAAGGCGGCCACTTCCTTTGTCTTCGCCTCTTTTATGGCGCCTTCCGCCAGGTACAGCTCAAGCTGTTTCTCGGTATCTTCCAACTTCTTCACAAGCGCGGCTTTTTCATCGGCGTTGGGGCTGAAAACAAGAAAGAACATGCCTATAAATATGACAGCCGCCACACCCGCAGCCATCCCTATGAAGTGGACAGGTTTGAAAGCTGTGAATGTCCCGTAAGGAATTTTATCTAATATCTTGTCCAAATTCATGAATCCAGCCTCAGGCCGCAGGTTCAGGTTTCAGGAAATGACAGTAAATCACAAATTCCTGAACAGGCACGTTATCTATCCACTCTCGATTTGAACTGATGAGCACTACCGCATCAATATATGAAAGCGCTCTTAATTGATCCAGGAAGTGAACGACCGGTTGATCATTTTCTGCACTCCCTCTTACCTCAATAAATTTGTCAGTGTCCGTTCCCGCTTTAATCCTTTGGTCCAACTCTGCCTTTGCTGTTTTAAAATCGTCAATAAACAGAAAAGGGACTTTTTTAGTTAAAACTTCTTCAAAATCGACTTGCCGGATCGCCGTCAGCCAAACGCCTTCAGGAACCGCATGCCCCACATCTTCCAGAATTTCAGTGGTACTGGTTTGATTCGATCGCAAGGCATTGATGCCTGCAATGATTTCATCATACTTCGCCTGCCGTTTTTTCAGCTTCTGGACCGCGTTATAGTCGGGCGTGGCGGCGGCAACATGGGTTTCAACTTCAGCCAGATCGATTGCTATCAAGCCGATGCTCATGGCTTGCCACATCCAGATCATGCAACAGAGCAGGACGGAAACCATACCTACCGCCATCACCATGGCGAGGTTCTTCTGGATCCCGACTTCACGGATAACCCTTTTATAATCGTAAAGGTTAATAGTAATCATATATAATCAAACCTTCTCGCAGCCAGACCGATGGCTATGGTGGCCATAGGGGCCATTTGACCCAGACTCTGTGGATCAAATTTTCTTGATCCCAATCTAATCCCTTCCAGAGGATTGAATATTTCCACCGGCACCCCCAACCGGTCCGCCATGAATCCGTCCACTCCGGGAATCATCGCTCCACCTCCGCACAAAAAAGCCTGCTCGACCTGACTGTTGGATGTGGTGCTGAAAAACTCGAACGACTTTTGCAGTTCTTCCAGAATGGGTTCAAAGGATTCGATGATCAAATCAATGACCTCTTGCCGCTCCGCTCCTTCAGGCAGCGCTCCAATTTTTATGTCTTCGGATTCCCGGTATTCCAATTCATATTTTTCCATCAGTTTGTTGGTACAGGCATCCTGACCGATAGGGGTGTCTCGGGTATAGGAAGTCACACCATCCATCAGAATATTAAGATGGGTAAAGGCGCCCCCCAGATCAATGATGGCCACCGAACCCATTTCCTGAAGATTCCTTGAAATGCTGATGGCATTCACCATGGCAAAAACATCGAGATCAATGATGACCGGTTTGAGTCCCGCCGCGGTCAATACATTGGTCCGGCTGTCGATAATTTCGTTTTGGACCGCCACCAGAAGAATCTCCTGCTTTTCTTCCTCGTCCTCGAACTCATGCTCTTCCATGACGGGAGTCCCTTCCAGCACCTGAAAATCGATTCGAACATCGTCGATATCGAAGGGAATATATTGCTCCGCTTCCTGGGGAATAAATTCTTCCAACTCCGCCTGCGACATCATGGGTACTTTGATTTTCTTAATCATGACCGCCTCGCCTGCCACGGAAGCCACCGCGTAAGGAGTATCCACCTCCTCGGCATGGACCAGCCGGCCCAGAGCATCCACCACATGATCTTCATCCTGCACCATCCCTTCGATGACCGATTCGGGCTCGAGGGGCATGATTCCAAAATTCGCTAACTCTAATTTACCCGGGGTACCCAGCAAACGGCCTATCTTGATGGAATTCGACCCGATATCGACAGCCAGTAGTGGTGTTTTGCCTGAAAGGAACATCTATCAACTCCAGAATTTATTTACGTTTATCTTCAGTACTTCCTTTTGGCCCTGCTCTTTTTCTTGATAGCCCCAACTCCCGAACCGTCCGCAAATACCTTGGACCGGTCACCTAATTTGTACCCCAAGGCCAGTATCACCTTGCGCTTGGTGTCCAAACGGCAATCGTTACCCTTCTCGATGCGGTCGATGGTCTGCACGGTAACATTGGCCTTTCGGGCCAATTCCGCCTTGCTCATCATCTTGGATTCGCGAATCAAGCGAACATTGTTGGCTTGGGACACCGTATTCCGCTCCAAAAAACGTAATGGGATGTGTTGCCTAAGTTTTAGCTAACTAAATGTATTTATTACTGGATTACTTCCAATATAAGTGAACTCATATTAAGAGTCAATAACATTTTGAAATTTAATGCTATAGAGTGTTTAAGCCATCAAATTAACTATAAATTTATATAAATTAGGATGAATAAATTAAAACAAGGGATACCCGTTTCAGCCCTGTTGTATGCGGGAAACCGGGAGGGAGGAATTGAAAAAATCGAAAAATATTTTCACCTGATTTCAAACTTGTTTTTCACAAAATATAAATAGATTTACACTTTTGTTTTCAATTGTTTATGTGTTAAGCAAGGCAATTTAAATTCGCGGTTGGATAAAACTGCAAAGTTAGTTAAAATTCTGAACTATGAAACAGGTCTATTTGGAAACCTTCGGATGCCAGATGAACGTGGCGGATTCCGATCGCATGGAGCTCCTGCTGTTCCAATCGGGATACCTGCGCACCCCGCATGCTGAGGACGCCGACTTGGTACTGGTCAACACTTGCTCGATCAGAGACAAGGCGGAGCAAAAGGTGTTTTCCCTGTTTGGCGGACTCAAACCCCTGAAGCAGGCCAACCCTGATCTTATATTGGGAGTGACGGGCTGTCTGGCTCAGCAGGAACAATCCGTTCTATTAAACCGGATTCCTTTCCTGGATTTCGTCATCGGCCCCGATGCGGTGGAACACATCCAGCAGATTTTGTTTCGCGTGAATCAGGGTGAGGGACCGGTCTTGTGGACGGAGTTCGATTCGCAAAAAAATTACTCGATACCGGAACAACCCCTGATCAAAGATCCCGGTCCCAGCGCTTTCGTCAATATCATCAAGGGGTGCGACAAGTTTTGCAGTTTCTGCGTGGTTCCCTTCACCCGGGGGCGGGAAAAGTCGCGGGAAGCGGAGGAAATTTATGCCGAAATCCGCCAACTGGTGGACCGTGGCGCGAAAGAGATCATACTCCTCGGCCAGAATGTCAACGCCTACGGCAAGCGCGGCCTGGAGCAACCGCTGGCCTTTCACGATTTGTTATATGGTGTCGCGGAAATAAAGGGCGTGGAGCGGCTCCGTTTCGTCACCAGTCATCCGATGGATTTTACCCGCGAGCTGATCCAGGCTTACCGCGATATCGAACTCCTCATGAACCATCTGCATCTGCCGGTCCAATGCGGGAACAACCGCATCCTGGAGTTGATGCGCCGGAGCCATACCGTCGAATGGTATATCGACTTGATCGAACAACTGAAAAGTGAGGTGCCGGACCTCGCCTTATCAACGGATATTATTGTCGGGTTCCCGGGAGAAACGCAGGCAGAGTTTGAGGACACGCTGAAATTAATGGAACGGGTGGGGTTCAGCAGCAGCTACATGTTCACCTACAGCCCGCGGCCCAACACCCCGGCCCTGGAAATGGAGGACAGTATCCCCTATGCAGAAAAACAGGAGCGCCTGCAGCAAACCCTCCAACTGCAAAACCGTCTTACCGGGGAAAACGGCCGGGCGTTTGTGGGCCGGGAAGTCGAAGTGCTGATTGAAAGCAGGACCTCGCGCCAGGGCCTGTCATTTAAAGGCAGAAATCCGCAATACTGGGGGGTCGTGTTCAAGGGCGGGGAGGACCGTTTAAAACCGGGGGACTTGGCCCGGGTGCGGATCGATGAAGTAAAGGGCCATGT
>CBDVDB010000103.1:0-7235 GCA_965372625.1 uncultured Nitrospinaceae bacterium | reverse complement strand
GCCATGCAGGACATTCTCATTCAGCCGGGACACAGCTACCGGCGGAAACTTCCTGCCAACCGTAGTCTGGCGCTGGTGGT
Organism: uncultured Nitrospinaceae bacterium; assembly: GCA_965372625.1. Classification (GTDB taxonomy): domain Bacteria; phylum Nitrospinota; class Nitrospinia; order Nitrospinales; family Nitrospinaceae; genus SZUA-226. The sequence continues at coordinate 7,155 of CBDVDB010000103.1, read as the reverse complement.
GATCGACGGCAAAGGAGTGCTGGTCGATGAGGCCACCCAGGGAAAACATTATCTCGAGCCCAGATACTTTGCGGTCGTTCACGCCGGGGAACCGGGATCGGTTGTCATTCAAGCGGAAGCGGACAGTCCGCTCCGCATCGCCTTGATCGAAGTTCCGGCCAAGGTCAATTATTCATTGTATAGAGAAGGAATATAGGAGGAATTATCATGTCCAGGAAATTATCAGTTTTAGTGATGGGAGCCACCGGACAGCAAGGCGGCTCGGTAGTCAAACATTTAGCACCTCAGGGGCATCGTATCCGCACCCTGACGCGCAACCCGGGTTCTCCCAAGGCGAAACAGCTTGCGGAGCAGGGAGTGGAAGTGCTGAAAGGCGATTTCACCGACTCCGATTCCCTGGTCAAGGCGGCCAGGGGCATGGATACGGTGTTCGCCATGACCACTCCCTTTGAAGCGGGAATGGAGGCGGAGACGCAACAGGGAATCGCCGTGGCCGACGCCGTCAAGCAAGCCGGGGTGGGGCATCTGGTATTCACGTCGGTGGCCAGTGCCGACCGTCAAACCGGCGTTCCTCATTTTGACAGCAAGTACAAAGTGGAACAGCACATCGCTTCTCTCAACATTCCGCACACCATTATTGCGCCGGTATTTTTCTTGGACAACTGGTTCAGCCCGTGGTTCCTGCCTTCCATTCAGGAGGGAACCTTGAAATTAGCCATGCCGGCGGACCGACCCCTGCAACAAATATCGGTCGATAACATTGGGGCATTTGCGGCGGCAATGATTGAACGCCGGAAAGAAGTCTTTGGCAAACGGTTCGATATCGCCGGGGATGAATTGACCGGAAAAGAAACCGTGGCGGCGATTTCCAAAGCCAGTGGCCGCACCATCGGCTATGAAGGGTTCGATCCTGAATATATGCGCGCCGACAATGCCGATTTTGCTGAAATGTTTTCGTGGTTCAACCGTGTGGGATATGCCACGGACATCAAGAATTTGCACAAGGATTTCCCGGAAGTTCCCTGGCAAACCACTGACCAGTGGGCGCAACAACAGGATTGGAGCGTCCTTAAATAGATGGTTTAAAGTAAATACCATAAGGAGGATCATGTCTAAAAAACTTTTCGTAATGATGGCCGCCGTACTTTTCTTTTTCGGGTGCAATTCCATGCCTGCGGATGAGCCACCTGTGGCTGAAAAAACGGAGGCTGCGCAGCCTGCAGAGGAGAAAAAAGAAAATCTGGTGTGGGATGCCGGAGCGGTGCAGCTGGAATATCACAAGCTGGCTCCGGGGGTGTATGCCTATTACCCGACCGATGCCCAAGAGAAAAATCGCAAGGGATATCCCGTGGCCACCGCTGGCGGCTTTGTCGTCGGCGACAATGCGGTGTTGATCGTCGAGTCGATGGTGAACAAAAGATTGGCAGAACAGGTCTTGGGTTTTGTAAAGCAGGTTACCGACAAACCCATTAGCTATGTTGTCAACACGAGCTACCACGGTGACCATGCTTATGGAAATTACGTTTTTCCCAAAAGCGCCAAAATTATCCAGCATCGCAAGACCAAAGAGTTTATGGACAACAAAGAAGGCTTTGAGGCGGATAAAAAATTCATGGTCCAGTACTTCGGCGCCCACCGCGGCATTGAAGACGTCGTCGCGCGTACGGCGGACATAGTTTTAGAAGATGGCGCCCGGTATGAGGTCGATCTTGGTAATAAAAAAGTCGAAATTCTGCATCTCGGGTTTGCCCAAACCGAGGGCGATTTGTTCATCTGGGTACCGGGGGACAAAGTGTTCTGGACGGGGAATCCGGTGGTGGCCCAGCCTCCCGCTTTGCCCTGGTTGCTGGATGGAAAACATGAGAAAGTTTTGGCTACCCTGAAGAAAGTCCGCGAATTTCTGCCGGAGGATGCGGTGGTCGTCCCTGGCCATGGAGTTCCTATTCAGCCTAAGGACATTGATTTTAAGATTCGATACCTGGAAACCTTACACAAGGAAGTGAAACACGCCGTTGAACAGGGAATGACCGTTGAAGAGGTGCAGAAAACCATCACTATGCCCGATTTCCAGGGATACGCTCTTTTCGGCTGGGTCCATACTCAGATCAATGTGCCTAATACCTATAAGGAACTTTCAAAATAAAAAATTCAATTAGAGAAAGGAAAGGGCTATGGAATTTTCGGAGATTGTTCAGCGGCGCCGCAGTGTTAAATCCTACGATCCTGATAAATCGATCAGCGACTCGGAACTCAATGAACTGTTCGAGGAAGTGATCTTGAGTCCCAGTTCGTACAACCTGCAACATTGGACGTTCATCGCGGTCCAGGACTCCGCTCTAAAAAATCAATTGAAGGAGGCGGCGTGGGGTCAGTCGCAGATGGCGGAGTGTTCGGTGGCGGTTCTGGTGTGCGGCAAGCTGGACGCCTATGAAGATGCTCCGGAAATTTATAAGGAAGTTCCCGCGGAAATCCGGAAAAACATGTTGCCCGTAATTCAAAATTTCTATGAAGGCAAACCTCAGGCGCAACGCGATGAAGCCATTCGGAGCGCCTCGCTGGCGGCCATGACTCTGATGTATGGCGCCACCAACCGCGGATGGGCGACCGGCCCCATGATCGGGTTCGATCCGGAAGCGGTTGCCAATATTCTAAAGCTGACCGCCAACCTCATTCCCGTAATGTTTGTCGTGCTGGGCTACCAGAAAGATGAGCCCCGACCGCGAAGCACCCGTCACCCGGTGGAGAACGTGGTGCGCCTGAACACCCTTGATGGCCCGGGACTCAAGGGGGCATAACCACGTTTGCCCGGTCGCCAGGCGTTAAAATTCAATGATTTTTCCTTTATCAGGAGCACTTTAGGGTTAGGCCTCGGGGGTGTTTTCATTTAAAATAGAATTTTGAGTCCGCATTCAGGAGTCCCGGTGAGCGATTCAGTCATTCCCGCCCATAATAAAAAATGCTTTGCTGATCCCGCCGATCTGGTGCCCGTTCTGGAGGCGCACCGCAAGGCCGGCCGCAAAGTGGCGTTTGCCAACGGTTGTTTTGAAATCATTCACGTCGGTCATCTGCGTTATCTGTTCGCCGCCAAAGCGTTGGCGGACATTCTCGTGGTCGCGGTCAACACGGATGCGTCGATGAAAATCATCAAACCGGATCGCAAACCCGTCAACCCGGATTACGAGCGGATGGAAATCATCTCCGCCATCGAGGCGGTGGATTACGTGGTGCCGTTGGAGCACGACCATCCCGGCCCGTTATGCGGCCTGCTGAAACCGGATTTTCACACCAAGGGAACGGATTACGCCGGCCGCCTGGAACAGATGCCGGAATATCCCATCGTGAAAGCCTATGGCGGCGAAGTGGTTACCGTGGGCGATTCCAAAGACCACAGCACCACCGAAATCCTGTCCAAGCTGAAACAATAACATGATCGATGCGCCGCAGAAAATTCTGATCCGTTTCCCCAACTGGGTGGGCGATGTGGTCATGGCCGAGCCGGTGGTTCGGATCGTAAAAAATAATTACCCGAACGCTGAAATTACAGTCGCCATCCGAAATTACGCCGCTAAAATTCTGGCGGGGCACCCGGACATCGCCCGCTTGATTCCTTTTGATGACAAAACTTTAAGGGGTGTGAAACAACTGGCCACGGAGATTAAGAAGGCAGCGCCGGATAAGGCCATCCTTCTGCCCAATTCGTTTCGTTCGTTTTTATCCGTGCGGTGGGGCGGGGTCACAAACATCATCGGCTACCGCCGGGGGTTCCGGAAATTTTTTATCAAGGGCCCGAACCCGCCGATGGAAAACGGACGTTACCAGCCGGTACCGATGACCGATTACTATTGCGAACTTTTGCGCTGGATGGGTTTAAAGATCGAAGTCCCGGTGACGCCGCAGTTGTACCTGACCGATGAGGAAGCGGCGCGGGGGCAGGAGTTGCTGGCCCGGTACGGGATCACAGCCGGAGACACGGTTGTCGCACTGAACCCCGGCGCCAAGTTCGGGTCGTCCAAATGCTGGCCGCCGAAATACTTTGCGGAGCTGGCGGACCGGATTCAGAAACGCTATGGCAATAAACTGCTTCTGCTGGTGGGACCGGGGGAAAACGCCATCGCCGATGAAATCGTTCAAACATCTTCGGCCCGGATCATCAATACCGCACGGGATGAGATGGACCTGGGAGTGCTGAAAGCGCTGGTGAAGCGCACCGACCTGCTGGTAACAAACGACACGGGACCGCGCCATTACGCCGTCGCGTTCGGCAAGCCGGTGGTGGTGCTGATGGGGCCGACCGACCCGCGCCACACGAATTGCCATCTCGATCAAACGGTCATTCTGCGCGAGGATTTGCCGTGCATGCCGTGCCATAAAAAGGTGTGCCCCATCGATCATCCATGCATGATCGACATGACGCCGGACAAGGTGTTCCACGCCGTTCAACAGATCATGGAAAAGGGAGGTGCCGGTGAGAGATCATCGGGTGCTGATAGTCGGAGCCAGACGGCGTAAACAGGGATTGGGCGAATTCATGGCCCGGTATTTTCACGAACTGGGAGCGAAAGTTTGCGGTATTGTCGGAACTACCCAAAATTCGGTCAAGGAAGCGTCCCAACATCTGCACACGCAATATAACATTTCCACTCGCGGTTATACGGACCTGTCCGAGGCGATTAAACAATCAAAACCGGTCGCCGTTGTTATCGCGTCTCCCAATCAGTTTCACCTGGAACACCTGCAGGTAACGGCTAAATACAGGCTTTCCTGTTTGTGTGAAAAGCCTTTATTCTGGAAGAACCATGAACCGTTCGCTCAGGATGAAGTGGAAACATTGGTGAATCGGTTTCACAGGAATGGTAAACTCCTGCAACTGGTGACCCAGTGGCCCGAGACGCTGGATGATTTTTTTGCGATGTATCCGGATGTGAAAAATGAGCCGCTCCAGCAGCTCAGCATGCTGTTGGGACCGGTGACCACCGGCGTCCCCATGGTGATAGACGCCATGCCGCATGTGTTGAGCATGGTATACTCATTAGTCGGCGTCGGGTCCGTTAAAAATGTGAGTGGACGCCAGGAAGATAAAGAGCGGCTGAAAGTTTTTTTTGATTATAAACATGCCAAGGGCCGCCTGAAGGTCGAGGCAATTCTGGTTCATTCCCTGAAAAGCCCACGGCCCGCGGGTTACGCCCTCAACAGCAGTCTGGTATGGCGCACGATCCGCGTAAGGGATTATCAGATTTTTTTTGCCGGCGATTCCGGTGAGCGGGTCCCGGTGAAGGATCCCCTGAAAAAAAGGGTCCGGCAGTTCCTGACGGACCTTGAAAGCGGACAGCCTACCGACCGGGAACGATTGATCGCTTCCATGACCGATCTCAACACAATAGTGGAAAAGCTGAAATTATGAAGACTACTGAAAAGCAGAAAGTGGCGCTGTCTTCCATTCACGATTTCGCGGCCAAACTGCGCCAGCCGGATACCCTGCCGCGCGTCAGGGAATACGTGAAATGGCTGGCCAGTGGTGAGAACCGCAATCCGGAGGCCATGCCCGACTTCGCGCCGATTTCCATCAACCTCGATCTTACCACCGCGTGCAACTACGCCTGCGACCATTGCGTCGATAAAGAAATCCTCAACCTGAATATCCGGTACGATCACCAGCGCCTGCTCGATTCTTTAAAGCTCATGGCGGAGAAAGGACTTCGGTCCGTCATCGTCATCGGCGGCGGTGAGCCGACCACCTACCCGAAGTTTGAGGAGACCATTCAGTTCATGAAGGAATTGGGACTGCAGGTGTCGATCGTTTCCAACGGCGCGGGCAATAAAAAGATCGTCAACATCGCGAAGGTTCTGGACAAGGGCGATTGGGTGCGCCTGTCGCTGGACTCCGGGACCGATCCCACGTTTCAGGCCATGCACCTGCCGAAACTGAAGATCACGCTGGAGGAAATCTGCTCGCACATTCCCGCCATCAAGGCCGAAAACTCAAGTTTCAAAGTGGGGTTTTCGTATATCGTGACGTGGCAGGGCGCGACCCTGTACGATGAGGAAATCGTGGAAAATATGCACGAGATGGCCGAAGCGGCGGCCCTCGCCAAACGCAATCAGTTCGACTACATCGCCTTCAAACCGTTTCTCACCCGCGCCGAAATCAACAACGCGGAAATCATCGACCTCGAAGCGTCGGACAAACGGTACCAGGAAATAGTCGAGGTCATCAGCGGGCAGTTGGACAAAGCGTCAGCCCTGGAAGACGACCATTTCAAGATTTACCGTGCCACCAATCTCAAGATGCTGTTGAGCGGTGAGAAATCGACCGACAACGTCGGCCAGCCGCAGAGATGCCACATGCAGTTTTTCCGGCAGATATTAAGTCCGCTCGGGACCTACAACTGTCCCGTGTACCGCAACCAGCCGCACGGCCAACTCGGTGAAAAAGACGGTTACGCCGATGCCGAAGGCTATGCCGGCGTGCGCGAAACCTGCACCCGCATGATCCACGAATTCAACGCCACCGAGGAATGCAAAGACGTGACCTGCCTGTACAACAACGTCAACTGGTGGTTCGAAGACCTCATCCAACATCCCGAAAAACTCGACGCCCTCGTCCCCCATACCCCCGACGAAGAAGATTATTTTCTATAATTTTTATATTTTCTTTAATTGATCTTCGAAGATTTTTAAACTTTTGTCATCGAATAGCGCGAAGACGACGCGCTTGATGTTGGTGGCGCCGCTGAGGTATTCCCTGGTGGTGGTGAGCATGATGCGGGCGCAGGCATCCACCGGGAAGGCGAAGATGCCGGTGCTGATCGCCGGGAAGCTGATCGTTTTACAATTATTTTCGTCCGCCAGTTTCAAACTGTTGAGGGTGGCGTTTTTGAGTTTGTTATCGGCGTCGTCTTCTCCCAGGCGGGGACCTACGGCGTGGATAACGTAGCGGGCCCTGAGTTCGCCCGCGCCGGTGATGACCGCTCCGCCCACCGGGCAATGGCCGATGGCGTCGCATTCCTCCTGAATGGACGGACCCCCTTTACTGTCGATGGCGCCCGCCACTCCGGCGCCCAGCACCAGCCTTGCGTTGGCGGCGTTGACAATGGCGTCGGTGTCGCATTCGCTGACGTCGTCCAGCCTGACGTCAATTTCCGATTGGTTGACCTG
>CBDVDB010000102.1:0-7284 GCA_965372625.1 uncultured Nitrospinaceae bacterium | reverse complement strand
TATGGAGGGAGGCCCGGCGCGGCCTGTTCGTTGGGGTCGCTTTGAGGGCGGGTGTTTGGATCCCGTATTTAAAATTCCTCGTCCGAGGATTGATTGGTTTCGCTGATGACGATGACGTGGCTTTTGTTCACCGCCATAAAAGGCACTTCGTACAGGAGTTTGCCGGATGCTTCATCATAGACTGCGGCATTGGAGACCGGGACGAAACTATCAACCTGACTATTCATCAGGTCCAGGAGGCGCATGTTGGGCAGGCAATGGACGTCGCCCTCGATTTTTTCTCCGGCGGTCCGGATGATGGTGTTGATCTTGACCTTTTTGACCATGGTTTTATAAGCCATGCGATGAAGCCTCCAGAAGTTTTAATTTTCTGTCTAAGACACTGTAAACCTTATAAGTAAAAGTGTAACGTCCAAAGCCTCCAAAATCCAGCAAAACCTTTGTTTTTTGGAATCTTTCGATATGCGAAACGATTTGAAAACGGGGAGGTTATCTGCGGCCGACGTGGAACTGGATGCGGTGAATCCCGGAAGTTCCCGAGTGGTTTTAGTTGGCCCCACGCCGAGTGGTTTTAGTTGGCCCCACGCCGAGTGGTTTTAGTTGGCCCCACGCCGAGTGGCCGGGTTAGCCGCAACAGGAATCATCGTCCGAGGCTTGTTCATCGGGATCGATGATGTTGAACATCTCCCGGTAGGGATGCGAGTCGAGAATTTTCGCGAAATCCTCATCCACCTCCACGGCCACACCCATCGGAAACTGGATGTTCTGAAATATGACCGCCTGCAGGGGACCGGCGTAGATGGCCTGAACTTTTCCGGGACAACAGGATTTTTCGATGGCTACGGGTTTGTAGGCGGTGAGGATATAGGAAAAAAACCGGATACCTTCGACCTTTTTCCACAAGTAATCTTTTTTCAAGGTAAAGCCATGAAAATCGGTTTGTTTGGAATAGCTGATGAATTCATCGAGCGTCAGCGCGCCGGAGACGCACTCGCCCCACAATTCACTGTTGTTGCGCATTTCCTGCGGGACCGGTTTGTCCGAAATGATGTCGGCGATGACGAACCGGCCGCCGGGTTTCAGGATCCGGTGAATTTCGCGGAAGACCTCTTCTTTGTCGGTCGACAGATTGATAACGCAGTTGGAGGTGACGGCATCCACGGACTCATCGTCCATGGGGATCGCTTCCAGGAAGCCGTGTTTGAATTCGATATTGTTGTACCCCAGATTTTTGGAAACCTGTTCGGCATTTTTGCGGGCAGTGGCGAGCATCTTCTCCGTCATGTCCACGCCGGTGACTTTACCTTCCGGCCCCACAATTTTCGCCGCGATGAAACAGTCGATGCCGCCGCCGGAGCCGAGGTCCACCAGGGATTCGCCGGAAGAGATATTGGCCCGGTTCACGGGACTGCCGCAACCGTAGGAAATATCCATAACCTCGGAAGGAATATGCGAAAGGTCCATGGGGTCGTAATTGACCGGGCAGCATAAACTTTCCTGGGTGGCGACCGCCGCTTTCGAATAAAAATCGCGGACGTCGTCGCGGGTGACTTCGCTACCTGAATCGGTTTCGGTACCGGTTCTCCTGTCGTTCATCGGGTCATTCCTTTCCGGTAAAATAAATCAGTCAATTTGATTGTTTGAGGGCTTCTTTGATTTTGTTTTTGGCCTGATCACTGAGTACCGCCTCTTTTTGAGCCGGCGCGTCTTCCCCGCCCAGTTTCCGGGCCAGGGCCTGGATGATTTCCAATTGCTTTTTGTATAAATTGCATACCCCGCACACCCCTAAATGGAACCGGACCCGCAAACGCTTTCCCAGGGAACCCTTGTGGTCCATCAGCTCGGAGATGAGGGGGGTGGTGTCCTTGCAGGTGATATTGAACCAATGGTTCACCCGCATCATCCATTTTTTGCCTATAGAATTCCGGTTCATTGTATCTTACTTCTTAGTATCCCAATGATGAGTTTCTAAACATATTCGGAGCTGATTGCGCGCCCGGTGCAGAATGACCCATAAATTAGTCGGTTTGATATTCATTTCCTTACAAATCTCATCTGAGGTCAAACCTTCTATCTCCTTTAAAACAAAGGTGGTGCGGAATTTCTCTGACAGCCGGTCCAGGCACAGGGACAAGGCCTCTACCAGCTGGCCGTTTTCGGCGGCTTTGTGAGGGTCGGTATCCCAGTGGATGGGGGCTTTCGCCCAGCGCCCGTCCTGCTGATAAGCATTTTCAAGGGGATCGGGGCCGTCGTCTGCTGTCACCTCATAAGTTCTCTGGTTTTTCAAATCCCTGAAATGGTCCAGGATTTTGTATTTGAGAATGCCGAACAGCCAGCTTTTTTCCGTAGACCTGCCCTCAAAGGACCCTTGAGCCTGTAACGCGGCGAGCAGGGTAATCTGTACGATTTCCTCGGCGGCGTCGGGGTTTTTCACCCGGACCAGAGTGTAACGGTACATCATATCTCCGTATTGCTCTACCCACAAATCACTGTTCAGTGGTTCTTTCATGTTCCCGTTTATTCCGATAGAGGGTGGCGGTTATTGACTTCCGCCTCTCAAAGCTCATATACTGACGCCCATGAACCCGTCACCCGATGCCGGAAAATGCGCTAAAATATTAAAATCCCTGGCCGATGAGTCACGCCTGAAAATCGTTCAGCTTTTACTGCATGGGGAGCGCAACGTTTCCGATGTGGTCCGCTCCCTCGGCATGGCACAGCCCCAAGTATCGCATCACCTTTCGATTCTGAGGAGTTCCGGGCTGGTCGACACCCGGAGAGAAGGCAAAAAAATCATCAACTTTATCGATCCGCAAGTAAAATACATCCTGAAAACCAAAGAGATCGGCCTGGACCTGGGATGTTGTTCCATCACTTTCGACGAACCGGTTGACCCCTCCGCTTCCTGAAGCCTCCCAATGCACTTTTGCCCGTAAGACAGCGTCCGGGTATTATACCTATTTCGACGTTTTAATTAAAAGGACTTATTTGCGGGCGCCTGTGCCTTACGGGCGGGATACAGATTTTTGTAGATTCCGTAGTTTCGGATGACGTGTTTGACATAACCACGGGTCTCGGGGTAGGGGATGGATTCGATGAAAATGTCCCGATCCTTGATATCGCTGAACCGGCTGAGCCAGGCCCTTAATACTTTGGGGCCGGCGTTGTAGGTGATCAGAATGTAAACGCCATCCCCTTTATGCTTGCGGGTCAGGTCGTTCAAATACCGGACACCCAGACGGATGTTGAGGTCCGGCTCGAACAGGAAATCATTTTTAAAGGTTTGGTTCGGGTGGGTCCGCGCGAACAATTGTTTGCCGGTCTTGGGCATGATCTGCATCAGGCCCCGCGCTCCGGCGGGAGACAGGGACTGCGCGTTGTACATGCTTTCCTGGCGAATAATGCCTTCCACCAGCCACGGGTCCAGACCATATTTTCCGGTCTCCATTTTTATGGAATCGGTATAGGCCGAGGGGTAAAAATTGATCCAGAACTCCCGGGGCAGTTCCTTTTCGCCATGGATGGATTTGAAATCCTTAAACAACTGAAGGATCTGCAGGGAGTCCGCGTAGGCTTGGGCGCGATTGTACCAGTGGGCCAACCACATGACGCCGGAAAGGTTTTTCCGGATGGAGCGTCCCATCCGCACCAGCTCGATGCGGGCCTCGGAGAAATATCCCAATTCAATCATTTCGGAGGCGCGCTTGAAGTGAAATTTTTCCCTCCGGGTCAATGGCCGCCCGGGCTGGGCAAAGGCACCCCCGCGTTTATTTTTATAGGAAGCTTTTTGGAATGAGGGGGAGCTTGCAAAAGGTCCGGGCAAGGCCTCCTCCAAATGATTCCGCGCCTGCAAGCCGTAATAGGTGTAGGGAAACCGGACCGCTAAATCCTTGTATAGAGATTGAGCCTCCTCGCCTTTCCCCACCTGTTCAGCGGCCTTGGCCATCCAAAACAGGTTTTTATCCGTGAGGCCGCCTCTCAAAAACCGGCCGAGATTTTTTTTAAATTGGAAATAGGCGGTTTCCCACTGTCCGGACTTGCAGTGGATCCATCCGCTTCTCCATGCCGCCATTTCCCCCTGGTCGGCGTGCCCGTACTTATTCATAAGGATCTGATAGGTTGCCAGCGCAAGCGTGGGCTTTCGGATATCCTCGTAAATCCGTCCCTGATAAAACAAAGCCTGCGGAACCCAACGGGAGCGCGGAAAAGATTTTAAAAGGGTATGGATATGGTTCAGGGCGCCCCGCGGATTTCCCAGGTTCCACAGGTTGCCCGCCAGCAGAAAATGCGCCTCAGAGGTTCGAGAGTGCCCGGGATATTTTCTTAAAAACTGCCGCAGAACGATATTGGCTCTGGACCGTTTGCGGAGGCCCTTGTGAGCTGCCGCCAGGTGAAAGTAAAGAGCCGCCGGGATGCGTTTGTTCTTCAATTTTTTCTGGACCGCTGTAATCTCACGGATGACTGTGGAGTATTCCACCTTGTTCAACAGCGCCCGCATGCGTCTTTGGAAGTCTCTGTCCGTCAGCGGGCGCGGGAGCAGCGCCAGGTTTTGGACCATTCGCCCCATTTGGATTTTTGCCTGAAGGCGGAAGGCGGCTTTCGGGTGGCGAATATAGAGCCTGCGGTACAACTCGTATACCCGGTCATGATCCTTCAGGAGTTTGGACAGTTTGATCTGGCGGTCGATGATTTCCGGCACCCGCGGTTTCCATTTTGGACCGGAAAATTTTCGGCTGATCAGTTTTTCCACCTGCGCCAGCGCCATCACGGCCTTTTTAAATTCTCCCAACTCCTCATAAACATCCGCGCGCAGAAGGTGGACCTCGGGAACCAGCAGGGTGTGCGGGTATTTTTTTAAAAGTTTGGAGGTTTGCGTTAAAGCCGCTTCCCATTCTCCGTCGGACTGGTGGAGGAGCGCCAGCTCGAGCCGGATATAGTCCCCCAAATCGGGATATTCACGCAGAGTATTTTTGAACAGGGTTTTGGCTTCAGCGGTGTCCCCCTGGTGGGTGTAAATTTTCCCGAGGAGAAAACGCGCCCGCTTTTGAGTATGCCGGTCCACTCCGCTGAGCAGGAGGTTTTCCAGCAGGCTCTTGGCCTCCTCCCATTGGCCGGCATGATATTCCTGCACTCCCGCTTGAAACCATTTTTCGCTGGCCGCGAATGCGTGGGAAGGGGTGCCCAGCGTCATCAAGGCGCACAACAGAAACGCCGCGCCGAGCGGAACCCGCGCCAGAATTTTATCTTTGATCTGATGCGCCGTTTCACCGGGATCGAGAAGCAGGGTCAACCGTCCGGTCATTTTCCTGAACCAGGTGAGCTGGCGTTTGGCGAAATGGCGGGTATCCCGTTTGATTTCATACACCGCCTGGTCCAGCGGCAGGCCCTCTTTCAGGTGCCGCACCATTTGCGAATAACCGATACTTTGAAACGGCTTCAACCGGGAGTCGTAACCCTTGTTCAGGAGAGATTCCACCTCCTCTTTCAATCCGGCGTCCATCATGCCATCCACCCGGGCATCGATCTGCTCGTAGAGATATTGGCGATCGGTTTCCAGGACGAACAGATAAGACTCGAACTCGTAATCGGCGGCGGTATCCCCGGCATGAAATTCTGAAAACTTTTGTCCGGTTTCCCGGTGGACACAGAGCGCGCGTTCGATTCGGGAGGGATCGGTCGGATGGATTTTCCCGGCATACACCGGATCGATGCCGGCCAGTTCCACGTGCATGGCCCGCGTTCCCTTCTCCCGGATTTCATCCTGAACCTGACGGCGGATTTCGGGCGAAACGGGGATCGCGCAATCCCGGTTTTCCAGCAGGGTTTTCAGGTAAAGTCCGGTGCCGCCCACCATGACCGGTATCTTATTACGGCTGCGGATTTCACGGATGCACGCCAGTGCCCGTTCCTTAAACTCAAACGCGGTGAACTCATCTTCCGGCTCGAGAATATCGATCAGGTGATGGGGGATCCGGTCCCGCTCGGCCGGGGTGGGCTTGGCGGTTCCGATATCGAAATGCTTGTAGACCTGTAGGGAGTCGGCGCTGATCACTTCAGTGCCGAGATGCTCCGCCAGGGCCAGCGCGGTTTTACTTTTACCTGAGGCGGTGGGACCGCTCAGGATAATTAAAGGAAGCATAAATATCCTTCATGGTTTTCGTGTAACTGCCATCCGTGTGATAGAGGGTCAATGTGTGTTCCGTCGGACCAGCCGGCGCTTCCCCCTTAGTCGCTGCCACGAGGCAGATTTTCGGCGCCACTTCCTCATGACCGTACACCCGGACGATCCGGGTGAGAGTCAATTGATTCCGCCGAAGTTGATCCATCACTTCCTTCAGCCGGTAAAAAGGATAGGCCAGAGCGATTTCCCCTCCCGGTTTTAACAGGGGTGCGCTCGCCGCGACCAGGGTTTCCAGAGTCAGCGACAGCTCGTGCCGCGCCAGGGCCTTTTCCCGGCAGGGATTGATCTTGCCGCTGTTCACTTTCCGGTACGGGGGATTGCTCAGAATCCAATCGAAGGTTTCCGGCTCCCATTCCCCGGCGATCACCGGGAAATCCCCTTCCCATACCCGGATGCGGTGGCCCAAGCCATTGGATTCCACGTTGTCCACCGCCGTCTGGTAAAGGGAATTTTGAATTTCTACGGCGGTAATCTCCAATTCCTCCTGACGGCTCATCAGGAGCAAAGGGATGATGCCGCACCCGGTCCCGATATCCAGGATTTTGGCCCCATCGGCCGGCCGGACCCAATCGGCGAGCAAAAAAGGCTCCACCGAATACCGGTAGCCCTCTGGATTTTGAATAATATGAATGGATTCCGTTGTCCGGGTCATCCTGTGGGTCCGGTTCCAGCGTTCATTCCAGCCTAAGATATTAAAACTATTAATATTAAAGTCTAACGCATTCCTCAGGGCCGGGCAAGCGGTCGAATTCGTCTAAAAATCGGTATCCCTTTGATTTCGCTATGCTATACTTTATATATAGATAATTACGCTAGATTTGACGCGAACCCCGACTCCTGAGGTGATCCTTTTTGGACATATTGTGGGACTATTTGAGTAAAGATCAGATTCCAGGCGCGGTCCTGTTTGTTGTCGGGATGGCTCTGTTATCCTGGTGTACCAGTGTAGAGCGGAAGGAAATGATCAAAATGAGGGATCCCAGGCTGAAATGGTCCTATATCGATGCCGAGGGGAAGAAGCGGGGTGAGGTCAAAAAAAGAAACGCACGCAGTATTATTATCACTCTGGTCGGAGGCGGCATGGCTCTGTACGGGTTTGTAAG
>CBDVDB010000101.1:0-7305 GCA_965372625.1 uncultured Nitrospinaceae bacterium | reverse complement strand
CCCTTACAAGGGGGAGATATATTACCTCCGGCGAACTGCCGATGGCAACTTTGAGTCCAGCGTCACGCTGGCCGGGTCAACCGAACCAGTGCATGACGGTTTCCTCGAACCCGGCAAACCAGATTTGCAGTTCCAGGGGAATGAGGTTGTTGAAGTAGGTCAGATAACCTTCAGCGAGCGCCACTCCCAGAAGCATCAGTAAAAGTCCGCTGAACAGATTGGTGGTGTGGAGCAGAAAGGTGCGCTGGCCGAATTTGATGTCCCACGCCTTACCGCGCAGCAGTTTCCAGAACCAGCCGTCCTTGCTGAGATGACTGCAGGCGGAGGCGATCAGGATCAAAGGGCACCCCAGCCCCACCGCGTAAAAGAACAGCAGGGTCATGCCCTGCAAAATGGTTTTATCCGAGGCCGCCAGTATCAGGATGCCGGTCAGCACCGGTCCCACGCAGGGGGTCCAACCCATGGCGAACGTCGCGCCAAACAGATAATATCCGGCCAGGGTCGCGGCAGGGGCGCTTTTAAATGTGGCTCCCGAAAAACCTTTCCCGGCCAGGGTCATGACGCCGAACAGGAAAATGAAAACCCCGCCCCAGAACGTCAGGGAATCGAGGTAGTCCCGCAAGATGCTTCCCATGAAGCTGGCGGACGCCCCCATCAAAACAAACAGCGAGGCCAGCCCGCAGAAAAAGGCGAAGGAGTTGAGCGTCATCCGTCCGCGGCTGGTCTGGGCGGTGATCGCGAAATAGGCCGGGAGAATGGGTAAGGTGCAGGGCGACAGAAAACTGAACAAACCGGCCAGCAATGACAGCAGGGCTAATACCAGAATCCCGGATTGAGGCAATTTGGCTTCCGGTTCGAACGGATTAAAAGAGGGAGCGGGGCCGGTGGAATCGGGCGCTTGATCTGGAGCTTCCTTCGATCCTTTAAATAAACCGCCCTCAGGAGCGGGCAGGGATTCGGGTGGGTTTTGTGCCAGCGTACCGGGTGAGGCGGGAGCGGCCTTATACCCTTTGGGCTCGGTATTACTGACACAGCGGAACCCGACGTCCGGGGCGCCCTGACCGGGATCGGCATACTGCCGGTAACCGGCCCGTGCAAACTCCTTCAGCACCTGGGCATAAAAGTCGCCGGGGAAATGCCCGATGTCGGAAACCGAGGCTCCACGGACCACCTTAAACCCCTGGTTGAAATCGTCGAATTGGAAGGTGTTGTTGGGATAGGGCGCGTAATCTCCGTCCGTCCATTCCCAGACGTTGCCGATCAAATCCGCCACGTTTTCGGGAGTGGCTCCCTTGGGGAAAGAACCGACTTTGGACAGCGGGGTTTTGGAGCCACTCTTGTTGGGAAGATTGGCGCGGCCAGTTTCCCACGCGTTGCCCCACGGGTAGGCTCGTCCCTCTTTTCCACGGGCGGCGCGTTCCCATTCTTTTTCCGTTGGCAGGCGCTTGTTCGCCCACTGGCAGAAATTGGCGGCATCGAACCAGGACACCCAGATCACCGGATGATCGTCCATGCCCTCGGGAAAGCGGGTTTTCTGCCAGTCTTTAGGAGGCGCGTAATACCCCAGCTTTTCGATCATTTCCTGGTAATCGGGGTGGGTGGGTAAATCTTCCAGAAATTTCCGGTAGCGGCGATGGGTCACTTCAAACCGGTCGATGTAAAATCCCTTGAGAAACGGCTTCTGCCGGGGATGTTCGTCCTGATAAAGAGGTTTGGGAATGCCCATGGCAGCTCCCAGCCCGGCGGTATCCGTCTGGTCGGTGCCATAAACGAACTGTCCGGCGGGAATCAACGCCATGTCCGCTTCCAGCGGATGGTCCGGTCCGTCGGCATGAGCCCAGGAAAGCGGGGGAAGGGCGTATGCGAGGAGAGATCCCAGGACAAACACTCCCAAAAATTTCAGCACGGTGTTGTTTGATTGTTTTTGCATGGCGAGGATTGCTGAGTTTCTGCGGCTTCCACGGGGGTTGCGAGTAGTTGATCAAAGTAGAGAAGGGTTTTAGGATCGGCCCAGTTTTCCGCTCCGCTTAAAACACCGATAATTTTTCCCCGCGGGTCGATCAGGAACGTAGTGGGCAGGTGGATCACCCCAAAGGCGTCGCTGACTTTCAGTTGGGGATCCAGGCCGACCCGGAAGGTGAGATGGTGCGTCTGAATAAAGGGCGCCACCACCTGGGCTCCGAATATATCGTTGGATATGGCGACCACTGCCAGATTGCGTTCCTTGAATTTCCGGTACAACAATTCCAGTGATGACATTTCCAATTGACAGGGTCCGCACCAGGTCGCCCAGAAATTGATGAGCAGGTATTTTCCCTGATAGTCGCTCAGTGTCAACTCCTGGCCCTTGAGTGATGGCAGGGAAAATCGAGGAGCGGCCACCGGCGGGTCCTCACCGGCAAACGATGGGGCGGCCACGATCAGGGCCAGCGCCAAAATCCACAACAGGATTCCAAGGCCGGCCGGCCGGCTAAAAGATGTCCAATTCAAACGGGTGGGCATGGGGCTTTGGGATTCAATGCTGTTCATATAATTCAGAACCACAATTTCACGGGCCAGGTTATTCAACCGCCTCGATACACCGGACCATCGGAATGGCTTTTTTCAACGCTCGCTCGATTCCCATCTTCAGGGTCATGGTGGAGCTGGAGCAGGAGCTGCAGGCGCCTACCAGGCGCAACTTGACCACTCCGTCTTCAATATCCACCAACTCGACGTTGCCGCCATCCTGCATGAGTGCCGGGCGGAGCGTTTCAAGGACCGATTCCACTTCATCTTTCATTTCATCCACGTAAATATGCCCCTCAATACGTTGTTAAAATATTATTCACCGACCAGGGCTTCCTTCTTGGTCAGGAGTTGCTCTTTGGATTCCACATGCTCCGGATCTTTCGGAATGCAATCCACCGGGCACACTTCCACGCACTGGGCGTCTTCGTACCAGCCGACGCATTCCGTGCATTTTTCCCAGTCGATGATATAGATTTCATCACCCTCAGCAATCGCTTCGTTGGGGCATTCCGGTTCGCAGACTCCGCAGTTTACACAATCGTCATTAATCAATAAAGCCATACCATATCTCCTTAAATAAAACAGGATCCCTGTTTTATGAGCTATAAAGGTAGTTTTTCAAATGAGCGGGTTTCAGGATGCCATTCAAAAAACGCCTGATCCCGGATTTTCTTATTATACACCGAGATGACCAGATACCGGGCATCGGGATACGTCGGTTCATCATCGAACAGGGCCAGCCGTTTATCCTCCTCCGAAAAATACGCGTCGTGTTCCGGATGCGAGTGATAAAATAGCTTGATAGCCAGGTTTTTCTCCTCCGCCTGTTTCATGATTCCCATCAATTCCCGAGGCTCGATGTAATAAGCGGTGCGGGCATCCCGGACGAAGGTTTTCGGGTCCTGCTTGTGCAACTTGTTCTGAATATTGGTGCAGAGGAAAATCAGATCGCGGTCCGGGTTATCCGGTTTGCCGATCACAATCCCGCAACACTCGTAGGGATACTCCGTCAGGGCGTGCTCCCGCGCGCCGGCCAGCATGTCCTCATGCAAGGGAATCATAGGATTTGCGTCTATTTTGAAACGCGGCGGGCGGGTTTGTCAACGGGTTTCTAAGGATTATGCGCCCACCGCTAAAAATGAGCAAAATCCTATTGTATATTATTGTTGAGGGGATTTGCCAGCGGGATCAAACGTGGGTGCGCACCACCAGGTTGTCCTCCACCGTAATCTGGCAGGCCAGGCGGAGGTTGGGATGTTTCTTGAGGGGGCGGGTCAAGTTGTTGTTCTCGATATCGTTGCGGGGTGCCACGTGGCCGGAGACGATTTCCACCCGGCAGGAAGAGCACAGCCCTCTTCCCCGGCAGTTCAGTATTTTAAAGATATGGGCGTAGATGCCGAGTTTGGCTGCGATCGCCGCTTCCCGAAGGTTGACTCCGGGCTCTACCTGAAGGGTCCGGTTTTGCTTTTCGAACGTGATTTCTAGCACGCTTCCACCTGTACAAAATCGCCCAGGGCGCCTTTACCCCAAAACCCGTGAAACGCACTCCCCACCGTGGAGCAGACAGCGGTCATATGGACGAATAGAGCGGCCCCCGACTCCGTTTTCAATACGCCGACCTGCGAATAGGGCGGAATCTTTCCGCCGCAGTTGGCGCATTCCACGGCATACCGCTCGCAGAGCGACAGCAGGCAGGAAGCGCAAAACGCGGGATCGAATACGTGAATTTCCTGGCGGTCAAATTCAACCACCGTGGGCCGATGAGAAACTTCGGTTCCGCATTCGGTGCAATGATCTGTTTGAGAATATTTCGAGGCGGCGGTTTGCTTCATGATCCTCTGAATTCAGCGTCCAATAACGCCCGTTAATTAAAGGGCATATTGTATATCAAAGGGTGTCAATTGATGCAAACTTTTCTCATTTCCCCGAAGTTGTCGAGGATCATGCCCGCGCCCCTGACAATGCTTATCAGGGGATCGTCCGGAACGAAGGTTTTGAGGTTGGTCGTTTCTTCGATCAGCTTGTCCAGGCCGCCGATCAAGGCGCCGCCGCCGGTGAGGTAGATGCCGTTGGAATAGATGTCCGCGGAAAGTTCCGGCGGGGTTTTCTCCAGGGCCCGCATCAAAACGGTGATGATGGCGGCAACCGGTTCTTTCATCGCTTCCCGGATTTCCTCGTCGTGGATTTTAATGGAAGTGGGAATCCCGGTTTTGATGTTCAGCCCGCGAACTTCGGTGGAGCGGGGAGGATTCAGGGGATAAGCGCTGCCGATCTGAATTTTGACCCGCTCGGCTTCGAAAATCCCGATATTCAAATGGTGCTGGAGCCGCATATACCTCAAAATGCATTCATCCATCTCGTCCCCGGCGATGCGGATGGACTCTCCGTAGGCAATGGCTGACATCGAGGTGACCGCCACGTCGGTGGTGCCGCCGCCGATGTCGACCACCATGTTGCCTTCCGCCTTGTGTACCGGAATGCCAACACCGATGGCCGCGGCCATGGGTTCCTCTACCAGATAAACTTCCCGGACGCCTGCCAGGGTGGCCGCGTCGATGACGGCTTTTTTCTCCACTTGGGTGATACAGGTGGGGATGCCGACCACCATCCGGGGCTTGATGAACCGGTAGTTTTTGAGGATTTTCTGGATGAAGTGTTTGATCATCGCGTTGGTGACCTCAAAATCAGCGATCACCCCGTCCTTCATCGGTCGAATGGTTTTCAGCTTGCCATGGGTTCGGCCGTACATTTTTTTGGCTTCCAGACCCACGGCGACCGGGACTCCGTATCCCTGGCCGTTATTACTGATCGCCACCACCGAAGGCTCGTTCAGGACGATTCCCTGGTTTTTAACATAGACCAGCGTGTTGGCCGTACCCAGATCCATCGCCACGTCGGCCACGAAATATTCGGAAATGTTTTTAAAAAAATTTCTAACCATGAGCTTTCTCTTGTGAGCGGGTGGTCCGGGTCCAGGAGGTTTCTATCAACTCCTTTAAGTTGCTGCCATCGATCGGAAACGAGGCCAACCCGAATGCGAATTCCACGGCCATCGGGTCTCCTGCCAGAGAAAAGGTGGCCTCGGATAAGGCGTCCTCAATGGATTCTCCCAGTGCGTCGGCTTCTTGCTCGTTGGCGCCGATAAGCAGAAGCACCAGCCCTTCATCGGAATATTTCATGAACAGTTTCAGCAGGTCGACCTTGCCGGTCAGGCAGGTGGAGACTTGATCCAGAAGGAGCTCGGACCGCTCCCGCCGGTTGGCTTTAAAAAGGTCATCCGCATTTTCAACACGAATGGATATAACGGATACCGGCGCCTCCCGCTTGAGGATTTCCGCTTCGAAAGCCTTCACATGAATCGGCAGAAAATGTTGAGAAGGAAGTTCAGTTTTTTCGCTCGGTTTCAAAATCAGATCAACTGGGGGTGGAGAGTGGCTTGGACTCAGCGACGAAGCGGCGAAGGCCGTCATGAGCGTCAATTTATCCATATCTGTGCGCTTCAAACCGTTGGCTGCGCGGGTGGCGCAGACCACCAGGCCCAGCATGCGTTTTTCGCTGGCAATGGGGGCGGCGATCAACGATCCGAAAGATTCCGAAGGTTCCCCCTCCGCAAAAACGATCCAGGATTGGTTCATCGTATTGGGGATCACCATGGGTTGACCGCTATCCAGGCAGGACCCGCAGATTCCGACTCCCGACTCAATGGTCAATGATTTCAGGCTCTGCTTCCAACCCTTGCTGTGGGTGACTCGTCCCGTCCCCTCGCTTTCAAACCAGACCACCGCCGTGGCGTCGCACTGAATCAGGGAGCGCGGGATATGCAGGAACCGTTCGCTGAGCGCCTTGCGGTGCGGGGCCTCACTGAGAAACCGGCACCACTTCAGCATCTGCTGGAAGTCGGCGGGCGCGCCGTCGATCCAGTCGGGATTCTTTTTTTCAAGGCTCAGGTACCAGCCCATCTGATCGGCAAATCCGGCGATCAGTTTCTGGAGCTTCGGAGTAAAACTGTAGTTTTCCTTGGAGTCCACCACCAGAACGCCTTCCAGTTCCTCGCGCACCACCGGCACGACCATGAGGCCTTTGATTTCTTCCGGCTTGGCATACCATTCCAGATGAGAAGCGTCCGCTCCCGAAAAATCGTCCACACGGGATTTTTTATGCAGTGCGACCTCGCCCAGGATTCCTTCACCGATGATAAACTCTGCGTCGGTGTTTAAATGGGAACTCAAGGTCAGGTGGGAACGCAAGGTCAAAGTGCCTTGTTCGAGATCGGCAACATAGAGCGCCGTGGTGTAGGCGTCCGCAACATTGCTGGCCAGTTCAATCAGATTGGATAGAGCGTTTTTGGAGGACATTGTATAAGAGCCCGGCCTCAAAGGATTTATTGATAAAAGGTAACGCCCCTTCACCACCGGAATGTTCGCCGACGGCGGACCTGTGGAGATCACCGAAACAAGGCAGGACAACACGCCCGCTCCATCCGTCAAACGGACGGTTGGGGCGGATCCGCCCTCCCTGAAATGTGCTGGGGAGAAAAACCCTTCTAAAATAAGTATTTTAAAGGTTGTTACAGCAGGTGTCAATCTTTTTGCAAAGCGGTAAACCCTGTGAATCCGGTAAGTTGCGGTAACACAGGCGTTAACGATTAAACTCCTTGACAGGGAGGGGGAGCGGTTACTATACTTCTGACTTCTTTTTCAGGGTCTCCCGACCCCAGAGGAAAAATTGGGGCTGATAGCTCAGTTGGGAGAGCATCGGCCTTACAAGCCGAGGGTCACAGGTTCGAGCCCTGTT
>CBDVDB010000100.1:0-7347 GCA_965372625.1 uncultured Nitrospinaceae bacterium | reverse complement strand
AAAGACGGTAAATACCTGCTTCAGATTTTCTTTAAAGACGCTTCCGCACTCTACCACGAAGAAAAAGCCGGTCCCTTCTTCTATGAAATTGTTCAGCGCCACGGTTTCCAGGGTTTTGGAGAGGGAAACTTTAGAGCCTTGTTCGAGGCGATCGAATTACAGGAATCCAGGTAATGAAGCTGTTGCGGTATTCAATCGATTCGGAGCAGGGACATGGGATTCTGGCCGGACAGGAAATTTATCCCCTTATCCGCATGACCACCACCCAGGCCCTGAACCACCTTCGGGAAGGCGACAGCCAGTGGCGGAAAATCATGAAGCAAAATCCCCTGGACCTTTCGGAAGTAAACTTGTTACCGCCGGTGGAAAATCCCGGTGCGTTTTTAGACTTTTATACGTTTGAGGATCACGTACGCACCGCTAGAAAAAAACGCGGGCTGGACATGGTGCCCGAATGGTATGAGTTTCCCGCCTGGTACAACGGGTCCCCCCGTTGCTTCAGCGGCGACGGAACCACCGTCCATTTCCCCGCGAACGAAAACAAAAAGGATTATGAATTGGAGCTGGCCGTGGTGATTAAAAAACCCTGTCACGGGGTGACCGCGGAGGAAGCCGGCGAGTATATCGGCGCCTACACTATTGTGAACGATTTCAGCGCGCGCGAACTTCAGGGAAAAATCATGAAAATCGGCTTGGGTCCCGCCAAGGCCAAGGACTTCAATACCGGATTGGGACCCTGGATGGTCACGCCGGACGCAATCGGCGACCCGCGCAATCTGAAAATGACCGCCCAGGTGAACGGGGCGCTATGGTCGGAAGGCAACAGCGGCGCCTCCCATTTCACTTTCGAGCAGATGATAGCGTTCGCCTCACAAGACCAAACGCTGTATCCCGGAGATATCCTGGCCAGCGGCACCGTGGGAACAGGATGCGGCCTGGAGTTGGACCGGTTCCTCCAATCCGGGGACAAGGTGGCGCTGGAAATCGAAAACATCGGCACACTGACGCATTGGATAGAATAAAACCATGTTCAAATATCTAAAATTTGGAAACATCCCACCGATGCGTCACACCGCTCATTATGTCGACGACCGCTTGATGAATGAATACTGCTTCACCCGGGATGGATTCGACGATCCCTATTCCATCCTTTACCTGCACCACCCACCCACCGACGAAGCCGAAAACGAAATCTTCACCGAAGCGGATTGGGGATTCCCTGAAAAACGGGACCCACTGCTTTTACAGAGACGCCATTTCAAGAGCTCACTGGTCCGGCCCAAAGATCACTTCATAACCGGCCGGACCCTCCTGGCTTTCAACGACGATTTGACCTTTGGCTGGTGCCACCCTTCGCAACCGGACCCGGCTTTTTTTGCCAACAACGACGCGGACGAATTGTTCTTCCTCGCCCAGGGCGAAATTGAACTGCAATCCCTGTTTGGAAAAATTAAACTCGTTGCCGGTGATTACCTGATCCTCCCCCGGTCCTGCCCTTATCGATTCAACTTTTCCAAACCGCCGCAACTGATGTTCGTGGAGGCGAAAAGAGATATCGAAATTCCTCCGTCGTATTTAAACGGCCAGGGGCAGATTAAGATTGATGCTCCTTACTCCGAGCGCAATTTCAAAACGCCGGAATGGGACGCCGACTTATTCGAAAGCGATTCACCCGTCTCCATCATCCGTAAAAGACAAGGTGCGTTTACCCGAACTCATTATTCCGAAAACTATTTTAAAATGTCGGGATGGGACGGCTATGTCTACCCCTATGCCATCAATTTGAAAGACATTCATCCTAAAACCGGAAGGGTTCACCTGCCTCCGACGTCGCACATGACCTTTTCCGGGGGCGGGTTCGCCATCATGAGTTTTCTGCCGCGGGTTTTGGATTTTGATGACCAGGCGGTGCCTTGTCCTTTTTATCATTCTTCCGTCGATTGCGATGAACTTCTGTTTTATCATTCCGGCGATTTCACCAGCCGCAAAACCATTGAACCCGGATCGATCAGCTTCCATCCCTCGGGCATTCCCCACGGCCCGCATCCCGGCGCCTATAAAAACTCGATCGGACTCAAAGAAACCAACGAACAGGCGGTGATGGTCGATACCTTTGCGCCCCTTTATCTGACTGCGGACAGCGAAGCTTTTGAGGACCCCGATTATCCCAACAGCTGGCGGGAGAACACATCATGAACCGTCACACCGAATTTTTCGGCATTCAACCCAAAGACCATTTCTGGGTGGAAATCTATCATTTGATGAATTCCATCGTTCAGCCGCGCCCCATTGCGTGGATCTCCAGCCGGGCCGCCAACGGCAACGTCAATCTGGCGCCGTTCAGTTATTTCAATATCTGTTCGATGAACCCGCCCATCATTTCAAACTCCATTTTTTTCAACCGGGACGGCTCGGAAAAAGATACATTAAAGAATATAAAAGCCACGGGAAAATATGTGGTGGGTATCGTTTCTTTTAAAGCCGCTGAAAAAGCGAACGTCTCCTCCGCTCCGTTTGAATCCGGCGTAAACGAGTTTGAGGAAGCCAAGGTGGAAGCCATTGACCGGGGCGCCGGGGAGCCTCCCTTTATTTCAGAAAGCCCGGTGCAACTGGTATGCGAGATGAACCAAACTCTTCCTCTGGGCGAAGGCGCCGGGGTGGGAACTCTGGTGCTGGGCAACGTCAAGGAAATTTATCTGTCCGCCGGGTTGAAGGATATTGAGTGGCAAAAAGGAATCCCCCCGGAACTCCTGGATAATGTGGGCCGGATGGGGGAGGACTTTTATACGAAAACCACGGACGTGTTTCAAATGGCGCGCGCCACTTTGAAAAAATAACTCACCGACCTTGAACACTTTGAAAAACGGTTCCTTTATATATAGCGCAGTGCGCACCCCCCTTGGCCGGTTCAATGGGGCGTTGTCCTCGCTGCCGGCGCCGGCGTTGGCCGCCATCGCCATTCAGGACGCCCTCCGAAAAGCCGGGATCAAGGGGGATCAGGTGGAGGAGATCATTCTCGGTAATGTGCTGTCCGCCGGAATCGGCCAGGCCCCGGCCCGCCAGGCGGCTCTCCAAAGCGGGCTCCCGGAAACCGTGGGCGCTACCACCGTCAATAAGGTTTGCGGCTCGGGAATGAAAGCCGTTATGCTGGCAGATCAGAGTCTGCGACTGAATCAGGCACAATTCATCGTCGCCGGAGGCATGGAAAGCATGAGCCAGGCGCCTTTTCTTGTTCCACAGATGCGCCAGGGCCGTAAACTGGGGAATGCCCCGATCATCGACAGCATGATCCACGATGGATTGTGCGATCCCCGGGAAAACGATCACATGGGAGAACTGAGTGAAAAAATTTCCCAACAGCATGGCATCTCCAGGAAAAGCCAGGACGCCTTCGCCGCCACCAGTTATCTCCGGGCCCGCAAAGCGCAGGACGACGGAACCTTCAACCGGGAAATTGTTCCGGTACCGGTAAATCATAAAAAAATTTCCGCTGTCGTGGATAAGGACGAACAACCTTATGCGGATGATATCGATCAATTATCCCGTCTGCACCCCGTGTTCGATAAACAGGGAGGCCGTATCACCAAAGGCAACGGCGCCAAGATCAGCGACGGCGCGGCGGTTCTGGTGATCGGAAAGGAATCGTCCGGCCCTAACCCGCTGGCCCGGATCGTGGGTTACGCCACCCATGCCCAATCGCCGGCCACGTTCGCACTGGCGCCGGTGGAGGCCATCCGGAAAGTACTTCAATCCTGCCACCTGGGAATGGATGACATCGATCTGTTTGAAATCAATGAGGCGTTTGCGGCCATGTCACTTATTGTTAATCAAAAATTGAACCTCGATCCGGAAAAAGTCAACGTGCACGGCGGGTCCATCGCCCTCGGTCACCCGATCGGCGCCACCGGCGCGCGCATCATGGTCACCTTGATCAACGCGCTGAAGACCCGTGGCCTGAAGCGAGGGTTGGCCAGCCTGTGCATTGGCGGGGGAGAAGCGACGGCGATGGTGATTGAGTTGGTTTAACTTTTTTGGAAGGTGATCCCGGATGAGCGAAATTCTCTGGCAACCCGATCCCGAATGTATTCAACATTCGCGGATGTTTCGTTTTCTTCAGGCCGTGAACGAAACCTTTTCGCTCGACTTAAAAACTTATGCCGACCTGCATCACTGGTCGATTGAGCATCTTGAAGAGTTTTGGGATTTTTATAGAACGTACTCCGGCATCCGTTTTTCCCGCCCTGCCGATAAAATACTTTCAACACGATCCATGCCCGGCGCCTGCTGGTTTGATGGCGCGGAGCTCAGTTACGCTCAAAATCTGCTGGCCGACCCTTCGGAAAAAACCGCCATCATCAGTAAAGTGGAAGGCCGGCCTTTGACCACCCTCTCCTACGCGGACCTGGAAAAACAGGCGAAACGGTTTGGCGCCGCTCTTTTGCGATTGGGCATCCGGCCGGGAGACCGGGTGGCGGGATTTATGCCGAATATTCCGGAAACGGTGATCGCCATGCTGGGCGCCACGGCCATCGGCGCCGTATGGACTTCCTGTTCCCCCGATTTCGGACCGCAGGGTGTAATGGACCGGTTCGGCCAGGTGGAACCTTCCGTACTGGTATGCGCGGACGGTTATTTTTATAATGGCAAATCCTTCCCGGTCCTCGAAACCGTTCAGACCCTGGTGCGGGAAGCTAAAAATTTAAAACACGTTGTGGTGGTGCCCTTCATGGATTCCGCACCCGACCTCGCCCGGTTGGAATTTCTTGAAACTTCGCTCTGGGATGATTTTTTGAAAGTGGATTCTTCGGGCTTTGGCTACCCCTCGTTCGGCTTCAACCATCCGTTGTTCATCATGTACTCCTCGGGAACGACGGGCCTGCCCAAATGCATCGTTCATGGGGCGGGCGGCACTCTCCTGCAACATCACAAGGAGCATGCCCTGCATACCGACATCGGTCCGGAGGACGTGGTTTTCTTTTACACCACCTGCGGATGGATGATGTGGAACTGGCTGGTTTCCGTTTTGGCGCAAAAAGCCGCCATCGTGCTGTACGAAGGGTCGCCGGGTTTCCCGGATCTGTATACCCTGTGGAACCTGATCGACGAAGCCCAAATCACGGTATTCGGCACCAGCCCTAAATTTTTATCCCAGAATGTAAAATTAAAAATCCTGCCTTCAAAACGTTCCGGCTTCCCGACCCTGCGCACGATTTTGTCCACCGGCGCCCCCTTGGACGAAGAATGCTTCCGCTGGGTTTATAAACATGTAAAAGCCGATGTGCAACTGTCCTCGATCAGCGGCGGCACGGATATCATCTCATGTTTTATGCTGGGCAACCCGATGCTGCCGGTACGCTGTGAAGAAATTCAATCCATTGGACTGGGAATGGATGTGGCGGCAATGGATGAAAACAACCGTCCGGTGTGGGGTCAGAAGGGAGAGCTGGCCTGCCTGTCTCCCGCGCCCTCCATGCCGGTTTCCTTCTGGAACGATCGCGACGGTTCAAAATATTTCGAAGCCTATTTCGACCGGGTCCCCGGCATCTGGATGCACGGGGATTATATTGAAATCAAGGACGAGGGCGGGATCATCGTTTACGGCCGTAGTGACGCCACTCTGAATCCGGGAGGCATCCGGATAGGAACCGCGGAGATTTACCGCATCGTCGAACGCCTGGAAGAAGTACAGGACAGCCTGGTCATCGGTATCGACGAAGACAATGACGTGCGAGTCATTCTGTTTCTGGTCTTAAGCGGCGGGCGGGACCTGGATGCGGAACTCCAATCAAAAGTTCAGCTGGCTCTACGTCACGAAGCCACTCCCCGCCACGTTCCGCATGAGATGTATTCGGTGAGGGAGATTCCTAAAACTTTGAACGGGAAAAAAATGGAATTGGCGGTTCGGGAAACTTTTCAGGGAAGTCACGCGGGCAATCTATCTTCCATGAGCAATCCCGACTGCCTGGCGGAATACCAAAACATTTTTAAGACTCGCTTAACGGCAAAAAAATAGGAAGAAGCCATTATCGCTGAGAGGCAATCGAGTTGCCGGATGCTCACCCCTTTTCAATGACGGGTTGCCCTTTTTCAATTTCCTGGCGAACCTGGTCCAAACCCAGCCAGAAGGTATGAATAGCCAGAAGGGCTTTCTTACCGGCCTGGATAAATTTATCGCCATCAAAATCCGGCTTAAAGAAGGATTCCTTGAGTTCCTCTAATACATTGTCGCCGTGATCTTTTTCACAGTTAAAATGAAACAGAAAAAAGTCCAGAGGGACGGGCGCTTCGCCGGAATGCTGGTTGTTCCGATTATAGGCTTCAATTCCGGTGATCAGTTCCTTCCAGAAATTATTGGATTCGGCTTCCTGGCCTTGACCCAGACCCCAGGCCGCCCACGTCTCGATGGCATAACTCGCGCCGCGACCGATTTCCCCGTTCTTGCTGCCATAAGTATCTTCCAATCCCTGGATAAAAGCGCGGGTCGCGGGCGAGGCGGATTCCCAGCCTCCCAGCAATTCGGGAACCAGTCCCATGGGTTGGGTTGTATCCCGAAGCCAATTGATATGCGCCCACGAGGTTTTAAAGGGCAGGTCTTCGGTGGAACCGCCGGGGTGAGTTTTTACTCCCAATTCGTTGGCCAGGATGTAACGGGCATGGGTTTCCGCTTCCAGATCGGCGGCGTTCAGAAGCCGCATCATCTGAACCAGCAAAAACCATTTGGAGAAGACCGCGAATTGTTTAAAAAGATCGATCAACTGAGGTTTTGTGAATTCGCCCTTTTTAAACCATTTGCAATAAACATTATTGGTTATTACCGGATGTGCATGAATTTCAGTTTGAATAGTGGTCCAAAATTTATCAAATTCTTTTTGTTTGCTGGTTTCCATGATGAACCTCGAATACAATTTATTAATTTAAAAATAGTCTTAATCTCATTTAATTTCCCCCTGAATTTTTTTGAAGTATTTCGCCGCAAGACTCCTTAAAATAGAACTAAGGACCTGTTAATAGGTTAACAAACAATTCCGGATTTAGGTTACAATTTTAAGCGAGGGCGGACATCTAAACTATTATTTTTTAATGGGTTATGCCTTCATCAATATAAATTTTTATCCGGGAGCGTGCAGCCCTTTGCCGGCATACAACGTCCGTTGTCAGGTGGGAAGTTTGACGAAGTAGAAACCCCGGGCAGGCCCCCTGCCTGATGTTAATGTTTGGGCAACATCCGTTGCCCTTGGAGGAACTATGAGAACCATCATCGAGCCTTTCAGGATAAAAATGACCGAGCCTCTTGCGATCACCACGCGGGAGCAAAGAGAAAAATGGCTCCGGGAGGCGCACTTTAAT
>CBDVDB010000099.1:0-7360 GCA_965372625.1 uncultured Nitrospinaceae bacterium | reverse complement strand
CGCAGGAGCCGAGGAGATCGCTCTGCACCGCGACGCGGTCGCCGGGTTGTAACGGTCCGACGCCGGCGGGGGTGCCGGTGAATATCAGGTCGCCCTCCTGCAATTCCCAGATGCCGCTCAGGTAATGGATCAGGTGGACAATCGAAAATATCATCTCACCGCTGTTGCCGGTTTGGCGCACGTCACCATTCACCCGGCACTCGAACGCAATGTCGTCGAGCGGGATGCTTTCATCAAACGGGACCGGGTTGCCGAGCGGTGCGCTGTGGTCGAAGGCTTTCGAGATTTCCCAGGGGTGGCCTTTCTGCTTGAGGTCCGACTGCACGTCGCGCAGGGTCAGGTCCAGCCCCAGCGCCAGACCCGCGATGTGCGACGGCGCATCCGGCTCTGCAATATTCTTTCCGGCCCGCCCGATCAGCGCCACCACTTCGACTTCGTGATGGAGGTTGCGGCCGTGCGCTGGTATCGGGATCGTTTCACCCGGCGGGACCAGGCAGGTGGCGGGTTTCATGAACACCACCGGTTGGCCGGGCGTGCTGCCGCCCAGCTCTCTGACGTGCTCCGCATAATTCTTGCCGATGCAAAAAATGCGCTGCGGGGTGTAATGCCGGTCACCGAGGGTGAGTGTCATGCTAATCATTCCCTTTTGCATAGAACATTAAGCGATGCGGTTGCCCGTGAATTATATAGGGAAATGAAGAGCAAAGGCAGGATGGGTGAAAATCCTCAAGCCGCACTGTCGTCCCGCCGATAATAGATTAAACCCATGGATGAATAGCGCCGGAGGTCACCATGCACCCGCAAGTTGAAAACGAGAATCGAAAAGGCCGTAACCCTCAAATAAAAAG
Organism: uncultured Nitrospinaceae bacterium; assembly: GCA_965372625.1. Lineage (GTDB taxonomy): Bacteria > Nitrospinota > Nitrospinia > Nitrospinales > Nitrospinaceae > SZUA-226. The sequence continues at coordinate 6,512 of CBDVDB010000099.1, read as the reverse complement.
CAACCACGGACTATCTCCGTCCCGATGGGGCGCCAGCGATCCCTTTATGGAGCAGTGGGAGCGGGAGTTGGAAACCCGGATGCGCCGCCGAATCCATGAAATACTGGATTTGGACCGGTCTCCTGTCTTTGGGGGAGTAAAACTTTTACCCTGATAAGGTGAAATCCAGCCCCCTGCCGTCCCTGGTAGCTTAAGGCAACCCCATATAAAACAATATCTTATTGGAATCGGGACGGGATTATTTCAACCGCAAAATTTAAAGCTCTTTTGGGGTCGGGGTCCCGGCTGGGTAGAAATACCGACTTGTGGTAGGATGTCCTTTCAATTTACATACTTGGGGGAGAATTGGCTATGGCAGAGGGAAAAGTGAAGTGGTTCAACAATAGCAAAGGGTATGGTTTTATTGAAACCGATGAAGGCAAAGACGTGTTTGTTCATTTCTCGCAAATTCAGCAGGAAGGGTTCAAGACCTTGAAGCAGGGTCAGGCCGTAGAGTACGAAATGAATGTTGGGGATAAAGGCCCCCAGGCCTACAACGTGCTGCCCAAATAGTTGAGTCCTTTTCCCACTCCGGTTGGAGTGTTTATCCGCAAGGGTGTTTATCCAACTCTTGATTGACTGCTTAATCCCGGCAGAGGTTTTTGGCCTGCTGGATTGATACAGGAAACGTATATTCTGAAGTCGGCGGTTTCCCCTAACGGGAGCCGCCTCTTTTTTTGCCCGCGGAAGGGTACCGCGTTATTTTCCCGCGCTCACCGGCTGAGATCTGGGTTTTCGCTGTTGCGGCTGCCGGGGCTGCATTCTTGGCCGCGGAGCCATGCGCATTGGAGGCTCGTCCGGTTCCGATTTCGAGATGAGGGCTATGAATAAAACCACCGCGGCGCCCAGCGGAACGGAAACCACAATGCTCCAGGGGTCCTGCCCCACCGCTTCGCTGAACCAGATCGAGGGATATCTTATGGCCAGGGGTTCAAAGGACCAGGGGCCGTCATCCAGCCATTGCGCGGAGGCTTTCATGATTCCCGCAAAAGCCACCGGCAACCACAGCAATTTCGCTTTCACCGGCCGGATGAACAGGAGAGCCAGCGCACCCATAATGAGCAGGATATTTAACCCGGCAACCGCCATGAATACATTTTTGGGTTGAATCCAGCTGATCAGGTAAAAGGGAAACTTTCTCATTAAATTCATCGGGGCTTTGTTGAAATGAAACCCCTGCACCACCCATTGACCGTCCTTTTCCTGAAGTACTGTATCCATGAGCAAGGCCGTGTGGTCCATGAGTACAAAAAATTGATATTCCTCTGTTCGCCCCTCATTATTCAAACCGTAATTCACATTCAATTGCAGGCGGGTGATTTTTTTAATGTTGGCTTGAGGAAACATTTCCACCGCATTTTTTACCGCCACCTGATTTTCCTGGGTAAGAAGAAGCCCCGGCTCCAAATGCTTGTTGATCTGCTCGATGTCTCCCTGTTGCAGCCAATGGATAAATTCAATTGAGAAATCCTCGCCTTCGGTATGAATCCACCCCGCTTCACTTTGATTTACAAATGAAGATAATGTAAATAAAAATAGGATAAAAAAAGCGCTCGTGCTCCGTTGTAAAATGGTTCCCGTGGGGTGAGTCCGATAGCCCTGCCGCATGACATTCTCCTTCTTTAATGGCTTCCGCATCTTTTCAGGATATCGCCGAGCCCGTTTATTTACAAGGGATTCCCCTATTCCTCCGGCTTCCGGCTGGCAAACTATTGAAATTATGCCCCATAGGGGTTGCGTAATTTTTCCGGGATTATGGCGGGATTTTCGTTCCGAAGGCTGGCGGGTTATTTTAGAGCTAACAGGAGGTTGCTGTAATCGTCGGTCCAGATAGCATTTTGAGGTGTGTCATCCGGCCAGGGTGTGAAGGATTTTTTAAAAGTTTCATTATTGAGAAATTGCTCGTTACTGGTAACAAGAACCCAACTCGTTTTTGACTGAAAAAACGAATTGGGTTCCACCACCACAGATACAGCTTCCTTGCCGAACATTTGAGCCAGGTTGCGAATAATGGGCGACAGATCAAGATAGGCATTGGATATATGGAAGACCATGATGCCATCAGGCCTGAGATGCTTCCAGTATAAGGAAAATGCTTCCCGGGTCACTAAATGGACAGGAATGGTATCATTGCTGAAAGCATCTAAAACAAGAATATGGAAATTCTGCCCGCCCGTTTCCCGCAATTCCCGTTCCAACGAAATTCGGGCATCCCCCAGGACGATTTCGTAATCCGCCTTACAATCCTTAAGATAATAAAAATAGTTTTTAGCGGTATTTTCCACCGCCGGGTTCAGTTCATAGAAGCGCAGAGCATCTCCATGAGTGGTATAGGCGGCAATCGTCCCCGTGCCAAGTCCTATGACTCCCATCCGCAGACCTGTCACCTGGTTATGGTGTCTGACGGCAATACCCACTCCGCTCTCAGATCCATAGTACAGCGCCGGTATGGTCCGGTATTCCGGGTCCATGATCTGCTCGCCATGGGTGATCTGACCGTCCATTAAGGATCGAATCACGAGTCCCGACGGGCTCTGGATCTCAGTCACATGCAAGCGTCCATAAAAGTTCCGGCTGTTCGTGATGTCATTACTCTCCAGAATGTATAAGGATAAACCATAGGCGAACAGGAAAACCATGCCTGCCATTCCCCAAATGATTTTTACGGGCCCTCGAGTTTTTATAGAGGCCGCCCGGGATGGCTTCACCTTTTTCTTATTTTTCTTTTCACGATGAGAATTTAAAAGAATACTCTCCCGAAAACTGCAAATTCCCGCCAACAGATAAACCCCAAACAAACCGACGGGATATTCCCAGTATCGGCTGAAGAAATTCGGAGCGACAAGGTTAACGAACACGCTTCCCAACGCTCCTCCGAGGGCAATCATGAGATAAAAAGACGTAAGATGTTTCGGCGAAGGTTTAAGCCGGGCCAGTTCACCGTGGCATATCATGCAAGCGGAAAAAAGTGTGATCGAATTTAAAAAGACCTGATGAACGAGACCGTCAATCTTCCCCAGGTGCAGGAGAAAAACCGCAGGGAAAAGGCTCAAACAGAAAACGGTTATCCAAACGCGCCGGAAATACCACTTGTCACTGTCAAAACAAAGTATGAACGTGACCAGGTAAAGGCTTAACGGCAGAATCCATAATAATGGAACAGGAAATATATTCTGGGTCAATTCATTGGTGCTTGCCAATAAAACGATGACGCCGCAAGCGGAAAGAACAAGCCACAGAAACACGTTCGATCTGCCGGGTGCGCTTTCGTTGCTATGGACGTATTCCTCCGCAGGCCGGGGCTGGGCCGCCTGCTTAAATACACAAGCCGCACACCACCCAACGGCAATGACATACAAGATATATCCCATGGACCATGATTTGGTTTGAACATCGAGCCCGAGGAAAGGCTCCACTACAAATGGATAGGAGAGCAATGCCAGCAGGGAAGCCAGGTTGGATAAGGCAAACAACCGGTAGGGGGATTGGCCGGGACGGTCGTTGGCGAACCATTTTTGAATCAGGGGCCCCGTTGAGGAAAGCAACAGAAAGGGACCGCCGATGGTAAAAAACATCAACAGCAGGATACGCCAGGCAGGATTAAAAGAGTCGATCGGTTTCCAGGTCTCTGCAGGAGTAATCGGCATAAGAATAAGGGAACATGCCAATAAAGTAATGTGAACGAGGACCTGTTTTCTGGGCGGCAGGTATCGGGTCAAAAGGTAGGCGTATGCATAACCCCCCAGGAGAAAAACCTGGAAAAACAACATGCAGACGGTCCAAACCGAAGCCCCTCCCCCGAACCATGGAAGAATATACCGGGCGGCAATGGGTTGGACCTGAAACAGGAGAAAAGAACCCAAAAAAATTGCCAGGGAATACCTGATCAGGCTCAAGCTTTGAAGACCGCCTGAGTCCAAACCAGTTAAATCAGAATTTAAATCGGGTACTCCTTTAGAAAATATTTTTTTTAATTTCACTATTAACCAACCCGCAAAGGATTATCCAATAGATCGCATTACCGGCTATGGGTTTATCAAAAACAGAGTGGAAACTTCGGCAAACTCGGCGGAATTTTTTATTGAGACATTCGACGGTATACGGTTGGCTTAGCGTTACGTTGCCAGGTGCAAAACCAGGAAACACCGCTTATTCAGATTAAGAGGTTGGGAGGTAAGCGTAAATCGCAGGAATTATATTTTTTGTATAGTAGTTTTTACCATTGTAAAAATAGTGCGGGTGGGAAGGTAGAGATAACCGCCTGGACAGAACAACATTATCAGGGGAATCTGGTGACTTCTGGGCAGGATTCCTGAAAAGAAAAATAAATTATTTTCAGCTCAGGGTTCGATGAGCTCATGAGTGACGGCATAGTACATTAACTGGGCGTTGTTGGACAGGTGCATTTTTTTAAGGATATTGGCTCGATGGGCGAAAACCGTCGATATACTCAGACAAAGTTTTTCGGCAATTTCCGAAGGGGTTTTCGCTGTAGCCAGCATACACATGATCTGGTATTCGCGGTCGGTAAGAGTTTCGTGAGGACTTTTATTAAAATCAGCGTCGAAATTAGCAAACATTTTTTCAGCGGTTTCCAAACTGAAAAACTTTTTACCGGCGGCCGCCTGACGCACCGCCTTGACTAATATGGTGGGCGAGCTTTCTTTGGTCAAATATCCGGCAGCCCCCGCTTTCACCGAGCGCAACGCATACTGCTCCTCCGGAAACATGCTTAACATCAGCACCGGGAGTTGGGGGCGTAGTTTTTTAATTCTTTTTAAAACCTCCAGTCCGTTGAAATTGGGCATAGAAATATCCAGGAAAACAACGTTGAACTCTTCTTTCTCTATTTTCTCCAAAGCTTCGTTGCCATCATAGGCTTCCCCGGAAATTTTAATATCGGGAATTTTGGAGAATACCAGGCTCAACCCCTGGCAAAAAACCGGATGATCGTCAATGATGAGAACTTTTATTGTTTCTTTCATTCCAACTCAACTCCCTTAATACGATTGGATATTCTTTCCGTGATTGATTTTTCAGGGGAAGGGGTTAACGCCAAAGGAATACTGACCACGATCTCGGTCCCTTTTCCGGAGGCTCTTCTGATGAAAATTTTCCCGCCCCAGGCGTAGGCACGCTCCCGCATGCCCATCAGGCCAAACGCATCCTTGGCGGCTATCTGATTCTCGGAAATTCCCCTGCCATTATCGGCGATCGTCAAAACAACGCATTCCTCCTCTTCCGTTAAAGACAGGTTCAGTTGGCTTGCTCCGGCATGACGGACAACGTTGGTCAACGCTTCCTGAAAAATACGGAAAAGCGTTACAGCCTTCTCCAATTCCAAGTTAGTGTCGTCAAAATCCAGGTTTAAATCGCATTGAATTTTTGTCCTCTTTTCAAACTGCTCGATTTCCCATTCGACAGCATTCACCAGACCGAGGTTGTCCAGGGCGGAAGGCCGCAATTCCCCGCTGATTCTTTTAACCGTTTGGATAGTGCTATCGGTGTGATTTAATATATTGGGGATAATATCCTGAGCCACTTTTGAGTTTTTGGGAAGACCGTCCTTCAGCAGGGCAACCTCCAGTTTCAAAGTAGTCAACACCTGCCCCAATTCGTCGTGGATCTCACGGGCCACCCGAAATCTTTCCTCTTCACGCACGGTTTCCAGGTGAACGCAAAGTTCGCGCAGTTGACTTTCCGAAAGTTTTAAATTTTCCTCCACCTGCTTGCGTTGGCGGTTTTCTTCTTTCAGCTTTTCATTGGTTGCCTCCAGTGCCTCCGCCTGGGTTTTATAGATGACACCCATAATGGCGCTTCCCCAAATAACAATTAACGCGAGAAAGCGGTTGGAGAGGACTTTCCAAGTCTCTCCACCGGCGGGGGAAAACGCTAATCCGACGAGAGTCAGGATCGTACCGGTAACGGCGGCATAATAAAAGAATTTTTTATTCGGCGCCCACCACGCCAGAAGCACCAGGAAGAGGTAGGGAACTCCGGCCGCAATGCCAAGGGGAAGAGCCAGGTCCAACCATAAAATAATAAATGCCAGCAGGCCGCCTACGATAAGGTGGAGCTTTTGAGCGAGTAGGGCAGGAGAACGATTCCCGTTCAGAATATTATTCCCGGAAAATTCGGATAAGAAACTCAGTAGGACTTTCCATCCCATGATCACACCCCAGGGCTTTCATGAAATAATAGAAGGAATGGGATTTTATACCCCACTTACCCCAATTATAGAGGTTTTGAGTCCACCGTGCCGATTTTTTTCCAGCAAGCTTTTCAATACGTTACTCATATGCGAGAGGCGTGTCCGAAAAGAACAAGGTGCCGCCGGATAAAGGAAATTTAAATTACCCTGCCCAGAGGCAGGGGTAACCCTATGCCCGTTCACCCGCTCCGCAAACCCGGGAGGGGGATCCGGAGGCACGAGTGAATCTGATATCTTAAAATAGTCAATAATTCCATAAAAA
>CBDVDB010000098.1:0-7384 GCA_965372625.1 uncultured Nitrospinaceae bacterium | reverse complement strand
CTGTTCTTCCTGAATGCGGTCCTGTTCCTGGGCTTTCCGCCATCCGGCTTCCACTTCCGCCTGATGGCTGAAGGCGTCTTCCCAACTGGGTAGGGCTTCATCTTCATCGATGGTGACCTCTTCCTCGAGATCGATCTCCTCTTGAGGATTCTCCCGGGCCAGTTTGGCCTTGGCTTCCTCCACTATCCTGAAGATTTCCTGTTGGCGCTCTTCCAGTGAGGGCAGCGGCTGGGATTTTTCTTTTGGAGGCGGATCTTCGAGGCCTTTTGTTAAACTCCGGTGACTGGCAATGATGAGATCGATTTCCCGTTGGCGTTCTTCAATGGAGAGCTTCGAGATAGATTTAAGTTCTGGAGTTTTTTTGATCTTGGTTTTCCCCCATTCCTTCTCCACTTCCGACTGATCCTCGAAGGCTTCTTCCCAGCTGGGCATGGCTTCTTCTTCCAGTTTGGCCTTGGCTTCCTCCACCATTTTGAAGATTTCCCGTTGGCGCTCTTCCAGTGAGGGCAAGGGCTGGGATTTTTCTGACTGAGTGAGTTCCTTATTCAGTTTGGCCTTGGCTTCCTCCACCATTTTGAAGATTTCCCGTTGCCGCTCTTCCAGTGAGGGTAGCGGCTGGGATTTTTTCTCCTGGGTTTTTTCTTTTGGGGCCTCTTTTTTAGACTTGAGTTGTGCGAACAACTGATCGACCTGATCCTGTCGGTTTTCCGCCGGGGGTTTTATAATCAGATCTTCTATGGATGGAGGTGTGGGTAGGACATACTCCTCACCCATGGCTTCGGCCAGTTGTTGTTCTTCCTGGATTCGGTCCATTTCCTGGGCCCTTCTCCATCGGGCTTCCACCAGGGCCTGGTCGGCAAAGGCATCCTCCCAGGTTGGAGTTTTCCCTTCGGTTTTGCGGGCCGATCGAGTCCCTTCTTCCACCGCCTGATCCCAGATTTCATCCAGCGCCTGTTCTTCCAGGGTTTGGCCGGGATCCTCCGGGATCAACTCCAACTCTAATTCCTCCTCCAATTCCTCGGGGATTTCCGGGGAAGAGGGCACCTGTTTTTTGGCTTGCGAGGGGGGAGTATTATCTTCAAAAATCTCTTGATTCTGCCCCTTTTGGGGTGGTATTATCGGCTCTACAGTTTGATTTACTGCAACACCGGTTTTTTCGATGTTCGATGTAAACAGGAAAATTTCGAGGCATTTTCCACATTGAACATCTATACCAGCCTCATCCGGATCGGGCAGGTCAATTTTGTAGGTAGCTTGACATTCAGGGCATGTAATTTTCATAACTTCAAATTTATTAATGATTTATCGGAAGCTATTATAGGAGTCCCGAGGGGAAAATCAACCCTTTCCCTTATTTTTACAAAAAAGTGGTTTGACAATTAATCCAGACCCCCGTATACTCCACCGAACTTTGGTAATTACATTTACCGAAGCCCTCAAAGCCTTATAATCAAAGGTTTTCAAGGATCCCACGGGTAAGTCTAAGTTTTTCTAATATTTACATAGAAAACTTCCGATGTAAATCATGTAACCCTTAAAGCGGATTAGAGGAATATGTGTAACTTTGTTAAAAGACATAATACCCTGTTGTCGGTATTCGTATTGGTCAGCTTTTTAAGTTATTTTTCGGGTAATGAGGCCTATCTCCAAGAGGCTTCAGCCTACTCATCGGCAACTTCCTCGCTGGACCATAGATACTTTTCCAAATTCAGCCGGGAGCAGGAGTACCAGAGTACCCATAAGGCTCTTCGTCAAAAGCTGAGAATTAAAAACAAGATTTTTGACGTTATTTCCTCCTATTCGACTGGTTTGGACGAGGCTTCCCTGAACATGATTCCACATTGGATTTATGAGGAAAGCCGGAAATACGATTATGACCCTTTTCTGTTGACGGCTGTCATTGTTACGGAAAGCTCGTTCAACAACTGGGCCAAATCCCATCGGGGCGCTCTGGGATTGATGCAAATCCGGCCGCAGACGGGGCATGCCATGGCCACCGAGGTCAATCTGCTGTGGGAGGGGAAACCGACTCTTTACAAGCCGGAATCCAATATTGCTTTGGGAACTTACTACCTCAACAAGCTTCAGACTCGCTTTAATAATGACGTGAAGCTGGCGTTGGAAGCCTATAATCATGGTCCCACCAAGTTGCAGCGTTATATTCAGCAGGGCAAACGGCTGCCGGCAGACTATTCCAATAAAGTTCTGAAAATCTACGATTTGATCCGTTCCAACAACGCTTGAAAAACCAATCCTGCCTGAACTCTATTTTCTCTGAATTCATCTCCGGTTGTAAAGTTTTTGTTGGTTGCCCACTCAAATGGATATAATAGATTTCAGTGTAATGTCCTGATTATTAAACGATAGGGGCCGTGGTGTCTGCAAACAGAATTTGGCGTCGAATACTATTCCCGTTGACAGGGCTGGGGGTTTTAATCCTGATGGGGTTGAGTGCGGGTTGCTACACCCAGAAAATCGAAGAGGCCTTTGACAGGGATTTTTCTTCAGCGGAAAGCAACCGGATTATTAATAACTATTGCCAGAGTTGCCACCTTCACCGGAATTTTATCTCCGCCAGCCATATTGAGGAGCAGTCTGTATTCTACAAGCGAAAAGTGTTCCGGTATGCGACGGAGTGCCGCACCTGCCATTATCTTGAAAAGAAGTTTTCGCTCAACGATTTCACCCGGAAAACCCGGCGGCCCCGGGAAGCCAATCAGGGGGAATTCAAGGATTTTGAGTTGGGTATCCTGAGAGCTCAGAAGGCAAAAGAAAAATAGCACCCAGACCTCCGGGAAACATGATGGGGGTAAAAGCCAGGGAGACGAATATCGGGTTTGTTTGAGTTTTCAACCTGGGAGGGCTCTTGAATAAACATAAAAAACGCCCAAAGGGTAACCTGCCTTTGGGCGTTTTCCATTTATTAATCTGGTTGTAATCGTTTGATGACTTGACTGGTTTTACAGGGATCCTTTAAGAGTGGGAGCGGGTTTGAATCCAACGGTTTTGCTGGCCTTGATTTTGATCGCTTCTCCGGTTTGAGGGTTGCGGCCGGTCCTGGCTTTTCGGGAACGCACGGTGAAGGTTCCAAAACCCGGATAGGCAAAGCGTTTTTCTTTTTTGATAGACTTCCCGATTACATCGAATGCTACATCAAGAATGTCTCCCGTCAATCGCTTACTTAATCCTGAATCTTTTACATTTTTAGCAACGGTGCCGATCAACTCGTCTTTTGTCAAGGGAATCCCTCCTTTCGAGGTGGGTAGGGGTGGGTAGGGTCACACAAGCAATGTCAATTATAGAAAATGACAGATAAATGTCAAACAAAAAATGTTAACGCGACACTCTTTTTCTCCAGTATTGGCGGGGGATAAAGGGGTATGCTGTTTTTGAACTTTGCAACTTATGTTAAGATAACTCTTACATTTCCAAAGTATTTTAAAGAATGAGTTGGTAATCAAGTGATGAGCTCTACTAGTAAATACTTTTATTCAGGTTGAGAAAAAGATTTTGCTTTTAATGTTTAACTCACCGATTGTAAAAGTAATTTTAATTCAGGAGAAAAAGGTTTGTCTGTTTTGAATATTGCCAGGCTGGGTCATCCGATTTTGCGGAAAATAGCCCGGCCGGTGAACCTGAAGGAATTAAAGGCTCCCGGCGAAAATGATCTGCAGCAGTTGATCGACGATATGATCGATACCATGCGGGACGACAGCGGGGTCGGAATCGCCGCGCCCCAGGTGGAGCGTTCTCTGCAAATTATAATCGTGGAATACCAGAAGAATGAGCGTTACCCCTTACAGGATGATATACCACTGACCGTGTATGTGAATCCAGTGATCACTCATGTCAGCGAGGAAACCGCCTCATTCTGGGAAGGCTGTCTGAGTTTGAAGGATTTGCGCGGATTAGTTACCCGTCCCAGCGCGGTGACCGTCGAAGCCTTTTCACGGGAAGGCGAAAAATTGGTGGCGGCGGCCACGGGATTTCTGGCAGTGGTGCTGCAACATGAGATCGATCATTTACAGGGAAAAGTATTTCTCGACCGCATGACTGATTTCACCCAACTGGCTTTTGTCGATGAATGGGAAACCTATTGGCGGGAAAAAGAGACAGCCGGAAGCCCGGAGGCCATTTAAAGCATGGGTATTGATCGAGAGCATCTGGAAGAAGATATCCTCCGCCTGTACCGGGAGCCTATTGTCGGAGCGAATTATACCAATTCCTATGGTGAGGAGAACCTGGTCAACCTCGTCAAAAAGTACCGGAGTCTTTTGCCGGAAGAAATGGCAATCATGCGGGAGCTGGTGACGACCTTTTCACAATCGCCTGATCTTACCTCCAGCTTTGTGTCCGTGGGTGTTTTGCACGCGTTGGGCATGCAGGATCAGGTGGCCCAGGCGTATACCTGGGCGAAATCCCAGGAAAACAGCGGGCACATCACCAGCCATTTCGATATCGGCGTTTCCCTGGCGGACCATTTCATCAAAGGTTAACCACACCCCGTCCTCTTACAGCGAAGTCGGCGGGACTTTGGAATCGCTCGGTTCCACGGGGCAGACGGAGCCCACGCATTGTCCCTGCTTGAACCGGGCTCTCACAAACAGTAAAAACCCTCCCCACAGCAGTCCCGGAATCACGAACAGGCCGGCCATCCACAGCGCGGCCTCCTGCGCGGTCAATCCCAACGAATCCATCGCGAACCCGACCCACCAGTTGCTGAGCCCCATCACCAGAGTCAGAAGCGCCATTTCGGTACTGAATATCCGGCCCAGGAACCGGCTGTCGGCCTCCAGATGGATCAGGGCGGAGCTGAACACCCAGATGATCGAGCCGAACAGGGTGGCTAGCGCGATGCTCAGGGAAGCAGTCCACAAACTATAAGATTGGGAAAATAAAAAATAGGACAGCGCGCCCAGAAAAAATCCGCACAGAATGGAAATCTGCAGAACGCGGGTGGAGTCGCCAAATAATTTTTTCACCAGGATGGGCCCGAGCGCGGCGCCCAGTCCCCGCGCGGAATACATGGCGCCAATGGCCATCGATATGGCGGCGGCGGTGGCAAACATTTTGTTGGCGTAAAGCGGGATGAGAGTCATCACCCCGCCGGCCAGGGCAAGGCCGGATTTTAGCATGGCGAGGACCAGGATCATCGGTTGCGAGATCAGATAACGCATGCCATCGATCAGCATTTTGAATCCAGAGGCTGGAGATTTCCCGGCGTCTTCGGATGGCTCGGTTTCCTGGGGGCATTGGATGCGGGCGATGAACCAGGCGGAGAGGAGAAATGTAAACGCGTCGATGATAAACGCGGTTTTGATGCCGAACCCACTCACCAACGCACCGCCCAGAGCGGCGCCGACGGCCAGCATCACCGACCAGGTGGACCCGCTGAGGGCGTTGGCGGTGACCAGATCCTCGCGTGCAGTGAGGGAAGGGATGATGGCGCTACGGGCGGGTTCGAAGAATCCGGCCAGCGCGATTTCCACCACCGTCAGCGTGTACAGAAGCCATAAATCGTTCGCGTCGTTCACCAGCAGAAACCCCAGCACCACCACGAAGCGCAGGACATCGCTGGCGATCATGATGACTTTCCGGTCCATCCGGTCGATCAGCACTCCCGCCAACGGACTGACGAAAAAAATGGGCAGGAGTTTCGCCATCATCGCCGTCGCCATGGCGGTGCCGGTTCCGCTGAGCTGGAGGACCAGTACGTAGATGGCGATACTGTTCAGCCAGTCACCCAATTCGGAGACCACCTGTCCGTACCAGAGATGGCGAAAGGGGCGGTTGGTTTTCAGCAGGCGAACGTAACCTATGGAACGTTTGGAATTCATAATTCTTCTCCTGCCCGGAGGGGGAACTGGCTGATCGTTGCCCCAAAGAGAATGTCACTGGGCGCAAGCGGAGTACCTCCGCAGGTAATTTTAAAACCTTGGCTGGCTAAGGTAACGGTCATGCGCGGTACTTGCACCGGCGAAATTTGCTCCGGGCCTTGCCCGGCCAGCGGCTCGCTGGCCGGCGGCTCGCCGGTCCTGCTGCGGAAGTCTACCGGAAGGGGCAAGGTTATGATAATATTTTATGGGTTCAATTTTTTTTGATAGGAATTATGGAAAAAGCGCCGCAGGAGTTGGAAGATACAGTTGATCATTGGGTGGGCCGGTTTTCTCTTTGGGGTTCCATTTTACTGGCGACCTTGATTACGGTGGGGTATTGTTATAACAATCCCCCCGATTCCGATGAAGTCCAAAGGATGCGCATTTTCTTTCGGGATAATGGGATGGAGGTCACCCAATTCATCAAAATGACACCGGAGGAAAGGGAACGGTTTGCCGCCTGGCAGAAGCATCCCTTTTATAAGACCTATTTGCGGTCTTCGGAGAATAAAAAGAAGAAGATCAACGCGCAAATTCATAATTCCATCGATTACCGTCCGGCCCAATACTGGGTCGGAGTGGTATTCCTCTGGTTTATCTTTTTTACATTCATCTGGTTTATAGGGCTCATGGGGCAGGGTGTGGTGAACCTGATACGCCAGAAGTCCGGTTCAAAGTAACGCACCTCTCATCTCATCTGCTAAAGGTTGTCATGGATGTCGACCAAATCAGGCTATCGATTTTCCTGGGCGTGCTGGTCTTGATGCTCGTTCTGGAAAGCCTCATCCCCCGCCATAGCACGGTGGATTCCAAACCCCGGCGTCTGGCGATCAATTTTTCACTCACCGGGATCAATGTGGTCATGCTGAAGTTGTTGCTGGGTAGCGCGGCGGTGGGGCTGGCGCATTTCGCCAGTGAGCAGGGCTGGGGCCTGTTCAATTATCTCCAGTGGCCCGCCTGGGTGGAGATGGTGATCGCCATCCTCTTTCTGGAGTTGATGATTTATATCCAGCACGTCTTTCTGCATAAAATTCCTTTTTTCTGGCGGTTTCATAAGGTGCACCACTCCGATCTGGATCTGGATGTCTCCTCCGGACTGCGCTTTCATCCGCTGGAGATACTGGGTTCCATGGCCTACAAGCTGGGGCTGGTGGCCGCGCTGGGGCCCTCGGTGATAACCGTGGTGGCGTTCGAGGCGATCCTCAACGGCATGGCGCAATTCACCCATTCCAATATCAAACTGCCGCTGGGGCTGGACCGCGCCCTCAGATGGGTATTCGTGACGCCGGATATGCACCGCATCCACCATTCCATCGAGCAGAACGAGACCGATTCCAACTACGGATTCAACATGTCCGTCTGGGACCGCCTGCTGGGGACGTATATACCGGACGGCAAAAAGTCTCAGCCGGAGATCGTCATCGGCATTCCCCAATACCGCGCCCCGGAGCAGGTGTCCCTGCTCAAACTGTTGATCATCCCCTTCCAAAGCACCCGTTAGCCGCTCC
>CBDVDB010000097.1:0-7430 GCA_965372625.1 uncultured Nitrospinaceae bacterium | reverse complement strand
AAATGATCGTCCGGCAGGAGTTGAATTTTTAACGTCACTCCACCCTGCCGGGTGAACTTGATCGCGTTGCCCAGCAGGTTGAATAAAATCTGCCGCAGTTTGGTTTCATCCGTATAAACGTGAACGGCTTTCCCCGGCACCCCCTCGACATGCCATGACAGGTTTTCGTTGCGGCAACGTCCCTGAATCAGCGGCGAGAGCCGGTCGATAAAATTTTTAAAATCAAAGCCCACCGGACTCAACTCCATCCGTCCCGCTTCGATTTTGGAAAAATCCAGAATATCGTTGATCAACTCCAGCAGATGGTCGCCGCCGGCCATGATTCTTTCAATATTCTCCCTTTGATCGGCATTCAAAGCCGAGTCCCGTTGCATGAGCTGGGCATAACCTAAAATAGCGTTCATGGGAGTGCGAATTTCATGACTCATGTTGGCGAGAAAATCGCTTTTGGCCCGGTTGGCGGTCTTTTCGGCAAGTCGTGCATTCTCAATCTCCCGTTCGGCTTTTTTCCGCCGGGTGATATCCCGGAAGGTAACGACGGCGCCGGTGATGATCCCGCCTTCCATGATAGGGGTACTGACATATTCCACCGGGAAGGGCGTACCGTCCTGGCGCCAGAACACTTCAGTACTGACTTGATGCACCTTGCCGTCCTTGAACGCCGCATAGATGGGGCACACTTCCCGCGGGTAGGGGTCTCCCCCCGGCTTGGTATGGTGAATCATCTGGTGCTGAGGCTTGCCGACCAGTTCCTCCACCATGTACCCCAGCATCCTGGCCCCGGCGGGATTGCTGAAGGTGGTGATGCCATTCAAATCCAAACCGTAAATGCCTTCGCCGGCCGCTTCCAGGATGGAATGGTACCTTTTAAAAAGTTCTTCTCTCGCCCTCCGTTCTTCTCCCAGTTTTTTTTCCGCGGTTTTCCGGGCGGTAATATCGCGGGCGATAGTGGATGCCCCGATCACGCGTCCCATATCATCCTTGATGGGAGATATGGTCAACGCGACATTAATCAACTGACCGTCTTTTTTTATACGCTGGGTTTCAAAATGATCGATGAGTTCCTCTTTATGGAGTTTTCTCAAAATTTCCTTGACCTCAAATTCACGGATGGCCGGAACGATGCTCGTGATAGGACGGCCTATCATTTCCGAGGCGGTGTAACCGTACATTTCCTCGGCGGACGTGTTCCAGCTGGTGATGGTTCCCTCAAGATCCTTGCCGATAATAGCGTCATTGGTTCCCGCCACAATGGAAGCCAGGTGCTCCTGCTCCTTGAGCGCCTGTCTCAACTCGGTGATATCCCGAATCAGGCCGACAAAGCGGCGCTCCTCGCCGATAAACATTTCACTGACGCCCAGGTGGATGGGAAATATGGAGCCATCTTTCCGCAACGCCTTCACCTCCCGGCCAATGCCGATGATTTTGGCCTCATGAGTGTCCAGATATCTTTGGACGTAGCCATCATGCTCCTCGGCATAGGGTTCCGGCATGAGCATATTGACATTTTTGCCTATCACCTCATCCGGCCGGTAACCGAACATCCGCTCGGCGGCGGGGTTAAAGGACAGGACGGTGCCCAGGGCATCAATGGTCACAATGCCGTCGATCACCGTATCCACCAGGGTCTGGTAGCGGGTTTCGCTTAACTGCAATTCTTTGGCTAATCGTTGCTGCGGGGAAGGCGTGTCGGTGGACCCGGCAGGGGACGCATTCGGTCCGGGGGTGGCATCCCTCTGGAAGGCATTGATTTTTTGCGGGCGATAATAGAACCACCAGAAGCCCAGTGATGCCAGCCCTACAGAAAGGAGGGTAAAAAGAAATATAGCCTGGAGGGTCGACCCGCCGGAGGGCGCCGCCGAGGTCAAGCGATCCACCCCCACTGGATGAAAACTTCCCCACTCCAGATGAAGGCTCGCTGCAGAGAAACTCAAACCAATCAAACCGCCTGAAACGGACATTGATTACCGGGACAGGTCGTCCCCCTTTAATTTTCCCTCAAACAACCGGAGAGGAATGGATTGGATTTCGAAAAGTGCTGAATACTCTATGGTAACCTTAAAACCGCCCAATAAGAAACAATTTAAAGGTCCAGAGGTCCCGCAATTTTATCAGTCGGTTTTTTCCGGGCCCGGCCCAGACACAAATCCACTTCATGAATCATATGCAGGATCGCGCTGTCAATTTCGTGTTCGATCGGTTTGAACTGGCTGACTCCGAAGCTCATGGAAAGTTTGATCTCTTGGCCACCCATAACAAATGGGTATTCTTTTAATTGAAGGGATAATTTGCGGGCCAGGGTAATGGCCCCCTCCAGTTCCGTACCCGGGAGAAGGATCAGAAACCGTTCCTGCCCTTCCCATAATCCAGCGCAGTCCAGCTTCCGCGAATGTTGTTTGAAGAATTCCCCTATCTCCAAAGCCGCCCGGCTCCATTCATCCTCCCCTAAATCTTTTCTTAATTGATCGCCACGATCAACGTCGGCCATGATAACGGAAAAAGGAACCTGATGCCGTTGATGGCGCAAAGCTTCCCATCGGATAAATTCTTGGATAAACTCGGAATCGGACAAACCGTTCAGGAGAGTGGGGGCCGTCATATATTCCAGTTCCCGGGTTAATTGGAAGTTTCGTTTTTCCAATTTTCGGATTTTTAATTGATTTTTGACCCGCGCCAGAACCTCGGTTTGCTTGAAGGGCTTGTGAATAAAATCGGCGGCGCCGGCGGCAAACGATTTTTCAATCTCATCGCCGCTGTTTTGAGCGGAAATGAAAATGACGGGTATATCCCGGGTTTCAGGTTTTTGCTTGAGAATCCTGCAGGCCTCCAGGCCGTCCAATTCCGGCATCATGATATCGAGCAGAATCAGGTCGGGCTGGGCTCTATGCGCGAGATCCATCAGCACCTTTCCGTTGGGTGCGGCGTAAATATTATAGCCCTCACTTTCCAGGATGCGCCGCAGCACATCAAGGTTGGCGGGAATATCATCCGCGATAAGAATTTTAAAACCCTTTAATTCGGTACTCATGGTTAAAGAACCTTTGCTCAGGAACCGCCTGAACCGTTTACGGGTTCTGCGCTCTGTGAATCCTTGTAACGCTCTTTAATTTTCAGAATCTCCGGCAGGACTCCGGTAAATTTGTCCACCAGCGCCGGATCAAAGTGAAGGCCGGACTTCCTCCAACGATGTTTTGGAGTAACTCAAATAATTCACGGACGGTTTCTCCCTTTATGCTTTTCCGGTTCGACCGGGGCGCCCACTCCAGTTAAACATTCTCAGTCATTTCCTTGAAGATCGTGGTGAAAATGGTTTTACCCTTTACTTTGAATTTGGTGATGTCCACCTCCACCGGAAACTCCTCACCGTTTTCCCGGACGGCTCTCATTTCCAACCAGCCGTCCCGTTTATTTCCGTCACCGTCTTTGGCAAACAGCTTCAATTGATCTTCATATTTTCTTCCCGCATAAACGGGAAACAGCACCTCCAGGGGTTTCTGTAAGGCTTCCGCCACCGTGCAACCAAACATTTTCTCGGCGTTTCGGTCGAATTGGACGATCCGTTGTTGGTCATCAAACGAAACTATCGCTTCCAGGGAATTTCTCATGAAAATCTTATCGCCGAATCCATTCACAACTTGCCTTTCGAGGCGCGCAAACCTCACCCATTAATAGTATTCATGATTAAAGCAATATGCATGCCAGTGGGATTGGAAGCATAACTTATTGATTCATTGATATTTAAAGTCGAGGGTTGGGTGCCGAAGGGGGAATTTTAATCCAAATTCCGGATTAATGGGAACGATAAAATACGAAATTCGTACTTCACCCCAGCCCGGAGCGGAATCGATACCCTATTCAGGATGTACGCTCAGGTAATCTTTTTTGGAGTCGGCGGTAATAGAATGATCCCAGGGTGATTTGGAAGAAACTGAGTCCCAAAGGCCTGGCAGGCTTTGCGCCTTGTGGTTCATCCAGATTATTTCTTGTTGAGTTCCTGTACAGACAATCGCATCTTCCGATAGGTCGAGCATGTTCTGCAGAAACTTTAAAGAATTTTTAGACTCGTGGGTCGCCGTTTGGGTTTGCATGGTCCCTGCTTAACAAATCCATTAAACGGGGGGATTGATTTGAGTAATACGTCGTCTCCCTTGGCTCTTCGGCCTGTGCGCTCCCCTTCAGCGCGGGACAAGGACTTCTCGCCTTCTGTTTTCCTTCGGAAGAAATTCCGTTGTCCGGAAGAAAAAAATGATTTCATATCATCCATTTCAGTTCAATTTCAGAAACGCTGATGATCCAGTTCCATATTGGATGGAAATTCTAAATCCAGTTTGTGCTTAACCCATGCGGGTATGGGTTTGGTTCCAGGGTTGTTGAGGCTGATCTCGCTTTCGGTCTGCCTATACTTCTCCCAATATTGATGGTTCAATTCGGTGCGGGAAACAGTTTTTTTCAATTTTCCATTGGGTTTATAGACTCGAACCTCAAAAAACATGCCTGCCTCCTAAAGTAAGTTTCAGAATGGTCCAACAGGTACTCAGTTTTGGCTTATTCCATTACATAGCAATTCATGTGCCATTCAATCTCTGGGAAACAACCTGATGTATTCTTTACATTTTTTAATCATGGAACAGGAAGGGCGTCACAGTGGACACACGAAATCCCGGATATGAAACACTTTGCGTCACGGGATTCGGACATACTGTTTCAAAGTGGGGAACCTGCCGGGAAATCCGGGGAGTCGGGAGGGGGGTTGAAACCTTTTGAATTCAGGGGAGTTATAGCCGAAAAATGGATATGGAGAGTTACCTGTAATCCTTGCGGTTTAATCCGAAGGTTTTTATTTTGTCATAAAGGGTTTGCTTCGGAATATTCAAGTTTGCCTGTATTTTTTTCAAATCGCCTTTCCAGCTTTTCAATTCCTGTTCGATCAGGGCTTTTTCGAATGTGGCAACCTGTTCCTTAAAGGATTTTCCGTTTTGGGGAGGGAATGCTATAGAAGCGTGGCTGCCCGACGGATTCTCCGCCGCCGGCACATCAAAATTTAATCCCAGGACAAACTTTTCGGCTTCGTTTTTGAGTTCCCGGATATTGCCCTCCCATTCCCGGTTTAAAAGGTCCTGCATCATGGCCTCCGTGGGAACCGGGGGATCCAGATGGTACCGCCCGCAGGCCTCCAGCATAAAGTGTTTAAACAGAAGAGGAATATCCTCCAACCGCTGGCGGAGGGGAGGGATATCAATTTGGACCACGTTCAACCGGTAATACAGATCCTTCCGAAACGTATTCTCTTCATAGGCTTGTTTCAAGTCGACTTTGGTCGCGGCGACCACCCGCACATCCACGGGAACGGGATCGTTGGAACCCACCCGCTGCACCGCCCGGTCCTGCAGCACATGCAATAATTTAACCTGCAAATGCAGGGGCATGCTTTCAATTTCGTCCAGGAAAACGGTGCCGCCGTCGGCATGCTCAAATTTCCCGATGCGGCGCTTGTTGGCCCCGGTAAACGCCCCCGCCTCATGACCAAACAACTCGCTTTCGATAATGTTTTCCGGCATGGCTCCGCAATTGATCGCGACAAAATGCTTTTGGTGACGCTTGCTCAATTCATGAAGATTGTGGGCGACCAGGTCCTTACCGGTTCCTGTTTCGCCAATCAGGAGGACATCCACATCGCAATCGGCAATGCTCTTGATGGTGGTGCGCAACTGCTCCACAGCAGGGGACTTGCCCACGATTTGGGCTCCGGTTTCCTTTTTCGAACCGAGGTTTAATCGCAGATTCCGAACCTCCATGACCAACCGGCGTTTCTCCATGGCCCGGTTCACGACATCCAGAAACCGGGAGGTTTCAAAGGGCTTTTCCAGAAAATCGTACGCGCCCTCCTGGATGGCCCGGACCGCCATGGGAATGTCTCCCTGGCCCGTAATCAACACCACCGGCAGATCGGGATCCATTTTTTTGATTTTCTTCAGCAGGGTGATCCCGTCCATTTCCGGCATGATGATATCGCTGACCACGATTCCCGGCCACTGATCGCTCAACAACTTCAGCGCTTTTTTACCCGAGTCAAAGGTATCGGCATCATACCCCTTCCCCCGGAGCTCATTCCGATAGGCCTTCCGGACAATTTCCTCGTCATCAATAATTAGAATTTTATCGACATCCATCATCGCTCACCCAAAAGTATTCCTGCTGGATTTGGAAGGGTTGCATCTCTCCCCCTCAGCAATTCAGCTATCGGCCTTGCCATTTAAAGGAAGGGTTAGAGTAAATAGAGTGCCTTTGCCGGACTGGCTTTCGCACTTCAGGTCCCCGCCATGTGTTTTCATGATTCCATAACTTACGAATAAGCCGAGGCCGGTGCCCTTCACCTCGGATTTGGTAGTAAAAAACGGTTCAAAGATATTTTTTACATGCTGCGGGGGAATTCCGCAACCGGTATCCTTGATGTGTACTTCAACCGCTGAATTTCTGTGGTTCGTCAAAATTTCAATAGCGCCCTCTTTTTCTGTAATACTTTCCTCCGCATTTTGCAGCAGGTTCAGGATCACCTGCTTCAACTGATCCTCGACCCCCTCAATTTTTGGTAATCCGGGAGAATATTGCTTCGTTAATTGAATTTTCTTTTCAAGAAAATCCTTTTTCTTGAGAATAATCATATCGTCCAAAATGCTGTGCAGATCGATAGTGGTCAACTTTCCGGAAGAGGGGCGGTAAAACTGCTTGAGTTTGGTAGCCAGATCCATGACCCGCGAGCTTTCCTTGATGGCCAGTTGAACCAGTTCCTCCAGTTCATCGTTCAGTGGCACCCGGGAGTGAATTTGCTCCAGGATATTCCGGATTCCCAGGATGGGATTGTTGAATTCGTGGGCGATGGACGCCGCCAGTTTTCCCAGTGCGGACAGTTTTTCCGAATGCAATAATTGATCGTGGGAAGCGCTCAGCTCGGCGGTTCTTTCCCGGACTTTTTCCTCCAAAATCAGGTTCTGGTGCTTGATCTGATTATGCAGGTGTCTGATATCCAGAAGGTTGCGGATGCGAAAACTCACCTCAACCAAATCAAACGGTTTATTCAGAAAATCATGGGCGCCGCAGTCCAACGCTTTGAGACGGGTACCCATATCCCCCTGCGCAGTTAAAACCAGAACGGGCAGAAAAGTCTCCATCTCCATTTTCTTCAATCGGGTAAGAATTTCAAAGCCGTCCAGTTCCGGCATATACAAATCGAGCAAAACCAGGTCGGGATCAAACTTTTGAAAAACCTTAAAAAAATCGGGAGAGTGGTCGACGGCCTGAATGGACTGGTATCCTTCGTTGTTCAGGAGCTTTTCCAACAGCATGATGTTGGCCAGCTCATCGTCAACAATCAGGATTTTGGAATGGGTGTAATCATACACGGGTTGCGTTCACCTTTCTCCCGGCCCTGT
>CBDVDB010000096.1:0-7558 GCA_965372625.1 uncultured Nitrospinaceae bacterium | reverse complement strand
ATGGGTTATGTGACGGAGTTTGACCGGGTCATCCAAAATGCTGAGCAGGCATTAGCGCCCGACGGACGCATGGTCATCCTCGATGCCAAAAAACCGGAGGCTTGGCCGCCCTGGTTGTTTCAATTATTGTTCAAAATTAAAAAACCGTTGGGACTGGGCATCGAATTTTTCGATAGCCACCCATGGGAATCGATCGAACGCCATTTTCGAGAGACCGCGTTTGAGGAACGCTACGGGGGCTGGGTTTATTTTTCAACCGGCTCCAATCCCCGGCAGAAATCCTGATCCATTCCAAGGGTGCGGCGCCACTCATCCCTTTAATCTGATCTTAAAAGTGCCGGTTTAGCTCATCGCGGGGAAACCTTTTTTGTGAGACACCGGCATGGCAGGGGCCTGCTCTGAAGTGGAAATTTTATTAATTTTTGTAAGCTGACGCTTGAATTTCCGACCCCATTAAGGTAATAGGATATATGTACGCTTACGCCAAAAGGCGCAAGTCTTTTTTTTAACAGTCATTGTGGAGGAGGTACCTATGACTCGAATCATTTTGCTGGCACTATTTATATGCTTGATGTTTCCATTAACGGTGATGGCCGGAGGCGATCCGATTAAAAGCGCGGAGAGCGCCGGACCGCCGGACCTGGCATCGAAGGCCACCATCAAGGATTGGGACGGGAAGGTCCTGCGCAAAGGCAGTAACGGCTGGACCTGTCTGCCCGATATGGCGGGCACACCGGAAAATGATCCCTGGTGTGTTGACAAATCCTGGTCGAGCTTTCTGGACGCTTACCTGAGCAAAAAGAAACCTTCCTATGATCAGGTAGGCGTTGCGTACATGCTTGCAGGAGATACCGCCGTCAGCAACTCCGATCCCTTTGCCTCAAAAAAGACCACCGATGCGGATTGGGTAACGGGACTGAAGGCCCATCTCATGATTCTTATTCCAAACGTCAAATCCCTGGACAGCTATCCGACCGAATGGCGGGATGGAGGCCCCTGGATCATGTGGAACGATACCCCCTACGAGCACCTGATGATCCCGATAGATAGCATGAAAAGATAGGTTTATTTATCTTCAATATAAATAATAGGGCTTGCGGTTTTTTACCGCAGGCCCTTTTAATTTTTGAATATCCGGGTACAACCTATATCCATTTGACATTGTCCGGGATGGAACGTTAAGGTAGCGGAATCAATCCTATCAAATTTTGTCTATTGGAGATAAGTTATGGCTTCGGAACAGGGACGGCGGTTTTCGCTCGACAAGGTGGAGATCGATCCCGCCATCAAGAACATTATTATGTCGGCGGATGGCGACGAGCATGTCGGCGACTGGGACGGCGAGAACATTGAGGACCTGGTGAAGGAGTTGGACCGCATCGAGGAGCGGGTGGATGCCAACTACGCCAGCCTGCCCCACAACTCGAACCTGCCGGAGGATTTGCGCGAGCAGGTGGAGAAGGATTACCCGATCTGGGCCTGCGATAAACACGGCTTATGCCTCACGGGAGAGCAGGCGGACACAATTGTCACGGTGGATAAAATCCGCGGAAGATACACCAAAAAGTATGGCGGGGTGGCGGCGTTCAAGGAAAAACTGCGGCTGGAACGGGAGAAGTTCATGGCCGAACTTGACGGCAACGTACCCTGACAAAACCCCTCCAGAGAAGTAATAAGCCCTTTTTTATATATATATTTATGGATTCACCTTTTTTAAGGTTATCCGGTTGCATTCTTCAAGAAAACCCTTACTCTTAAGTGCGTAAGGAGAATGCAATGAACACGACTAAAGAATTTGAACATACCCTTCTACATGTAGAAGATAGTCCGGAAATCCAGGAACTGGTTCGGTATATTCTGACCAGCCGTCCGGGCATCAAGGTGCTGGGTGCCTCCAGTGTGAAAGATGGAGTGAACCAGGCCCGCAAGCATCTTCCCGACTTAGTCCTGATGGACATCCACTTTCCCGATGGCAGTGGAATGGATGCCTTGAAGCAAATGCGGGCCTCTGAGGAAACTTCCCATATCCCTGTGGTGGCCTTGTCAAGCCTGTCCACTCAAATGCAGATCGAGGAAGGGTTGAAAAAAGGATTCGAGTACTACATCACCAAACCTATTGACGTCCCCGAGATGCTGGAAACCATCGACCGGATTCTGGACCGCAAATCATAAGCGCTTCCCCATTTAATCCCAAACCTCGCATGAAGTAAAATCCGGGCTGCATTTTCTGCGGGTATTAAATTTCTACGGATGGAGCCTGGCTGGATTCGATCTTGCTATGGGAGTCCCTTAGATGGTCGACCGCTTGATCGAAAAACAGATCCAGCCGTTCTTGCATTTGTGGAGATAATTCGAGGAGGCGGGAACGGGCGTCTTTGGGATTGTCTTTTTCGAGTATCAATCCCTTTTCAAGGGCTGTTTCGATGTACTTGCCCGCCGTTTGCGCACTTTTGATTCCCACCATGAATTTGAGGACATCGGTTTTGCGAACCGGAACGCCGGACTTCCACAAACGGGTGAACAAATCCCAATACGCCGCCAGGTAAAACCCGGTATCTCCCTGAAACACTTCCAGCCAGTTCAGCCCAATGCGGTCGGTCATATTCAAATATTCCATGCGCTGGGTTGGGTTATATTTAAGATTCATAGTCACCTGCCTGTCAGAATCCTTTCAGCCGTTGCTGCTCGCAGCGGGGTTTGAGATTTCAGACTTGCTTCTTTTTTGCCCCGAAATCTGGAGCCAAGGAAGCCCTGCTCCAAAATATCAAAAATACTGGCCTCATAAGTCATTATAAACAAACAAATTGAAAGATTAAAGAAAATTAATACTAAACTATACATTTAAATTTGACTATAAATATATATGTAATTATATTGGTACTATGAGTTTAACAAAGGCTTCATTATCATTGATTAAAACCATCGAAAACCACTCCAAGAAGGAGGAACGTTCATGAAAAAGGCAACCATAGCACTCATCGGCGCGTTACTGGTTTTAATGATTCACAGCAGTGCCTGGGCCCAGTCCGGAGTTCGGGTAGACTTGCGTGGAAGCGGATTTGGATTTTCAGTATCCGACGGTCAGGCGGGAGTATCAACTTTCTGGTATCAAAACCATCAGCCTTATCGCAAATATTCAAGGCCCGTCCGTCCCTACCTGGGATGGGGCGGTTACCGAGGTCACCATCAACCCAGGCACCCTCATTGGACCTATCAACAGCATTCACCTAAACATCATGGCCGCCATTACCGACCCCAGAACGGTCATGGACATGGGCACCACCAAAAAGGAAGGCATCACTACCAGGGTCATCATGGACAACGCAATCATCGATAAAACTAATCAATCCCATCACGGTTAAGACAAGGACAGGTGGGAATACCGCACGGGCCGACAAGACATCCTGGCCCTGGCAAAAATAAAGGGTCCGCGGAATTACCGCGGACCCTTTTTTACTTTACGGCGGTGGTGGACCCTCTCCACAAATAGTGAGGGAAGTGTAAAAATTAAATCTCTTCACCGGATTTCAATTCGGTGGATTTGCCCAGTTTTTTCCGGGTTTTTTCAAACAATTCTCTGGTTTTGTCAAACTCACTGTCAGGCAACTCACCAAAAAGTTTCATAGCCTTGGTTAAATGCCGGTCGGCCTGCTCATAGCTTTTGGTCTTGAAAAAGACTTCTCCCAAGGCATGATGATGCTCCGGATTATTTTCCTCGAGGCACACGGCGGAAGTAAAAGACATCTTGGCCTTTTCATATTTCTTTCTCTTGACCCGAGTCTTGCCTTCTTCATAAAAATCCAAAGCGGTTTTGGATTTATCCCATTTCGGTTCCAGGGAAGCAAAGATATTTATTAAATTCCTCTCGTGACCTTTAAATGCGAATAAATAACCCCCGCCGGCTGATTTATCTTTGCGATAAAGACTAAAATCATAATACCAACGGATATCTTTTCCAAAAACTTCACCTGTATTTTGAGCTTTCACCACAAAGCTTCTCAAACCCTTTATATGAACTTCATGAATTTCATCCCCTCCCCCCTGATTTATTTCCCGGGATTTCCAATTGGCGATGCTTCTTCGATCGGAATATATCTTTCTCGCGTAATTATAGGGTGTCAAAGGATGTATATTGTTAAAAAATTTCTGGATTTTGTCGGAACTCCATTCCTTTTGAATCGCCGTTTCACTCTTTAAAATCAGAGATTGCGCTTGACCGGGAGTATCCAGACGAATTTCGCATTGACCGGTATTATTAAAACCGGAACTCTGGTTCAGGGAAATCAAGGTGCTTCCTTTTGGAATCGCTATCGTATAAGGCAAAGGAAATTCGGTGCGTTCATATTTATTCGCATAATAATGCCTGCTTTTGGAAGGATAGTTCACCTCTTTAATTTCCGGGAACTGCGCCTCGGAATAAATAATGGGAAGTGCGCTGGGTAAATTGATAAAAACAAAAATTCCGGTCACCATCAGGAGCATGGTACTGAAGGGAATTAACCGTTTCTGCTTTTTCATCGGATCTGAATTCAGGGTTTCCCGGGTGGCCTCCTGATTGAAAAACCACAGCAGTATGAGGACCATCGTAAAAACAATCGCAAACATCCTTATGAAAAACTCCTCGAATTCCAAGGGACCGACCATAAGGAAAATATAAAAGAAAAATCCCGAAATAGTCCATGTGATCCAAACGGCAACAACTCGGGCCCAGGCTTGAAATATCAACATGCCCATTCCAGAAACAATGCACGCTATCGACAGTCCCAACTGCATATCTTCAAATAAATCATTTTCTCCAAAAAATTCTCCCCATTCGGTGAATGGGATGGTGATGGGAAGATCGAAGCCCTTAATGGCATAGCCCAATTGACAAAATCCCCAGACAAACATAAAGATGCCTATCAAATAGACCCAGACACCATTGTTTTTCATTGCTTTCCTCCCAAAAGATTCCCGGTCAGGACTGAGTTGCCTTCATAGGTTACCTTTACATTGTAAGGGAATTTAATCTATTTTCAAATCTTTAGGTCCATTTTTCAGGGAGTTACAGACCTCTCTTAATAAGCGATTCCTCAAACTGAGAAACTTATTTACTTTCAATCAGTTACGATTCAGCTCCGCTACAGTTTATTTTTAAAGCGGTTATCAATAAAGGGGCTCACTAAAATTGAATGAGGTCGAGAATTATACCCCAACCAAAAAACAGGAAAGCGGCGGCGAGAATGATGAAAAAAATGGGGGTATCGGCGCGCCGCTCCAGGCAGGCGTCGGCGGGATTTTTCGCATTGTAGTACACGGTGACAGCGCTCCCAAGGGGATATTGGGCACAGCGTTCTTCGGCACGGCCGCGGTCGCCCGTACCTACGTCATAACTTAAACAAACATTTTTTCCTTTATACCGCCGCGCTTTCACTTGGTATTCATAAACTACCTCCGCCCTGTAGGTGGAGCCTTGATTGTAACTCGAACGGTGAATCACCTCCGAACTGAGGACTTCTCCCGCCACGGAAGGCCAGGACTGGCCCTTGCCTTTCTCTTAAGGTATTGCTGTTGGATGATAATTGCAAAACCTATGATCGCAAACAACCATCCCAGCAAAAAGGTAGCTAGCATGACACCCTCTGACTTTTTCTATTCAGGTTAAATTTAATTTACCGAAAAGAAATTAAAAAAAACCTGAGCTTCCCATTCTTACAGAGACCCGTAAAATCGAAAACCGAATTCTATGAGATGGAGCGAGGCGTCGGCCTCGAACGCTCCAAAATCTCCCTCATTAATGTGAAGAAACCGGTACTGCAAAAAAGGCGAAGGAAAAGCAGCAAATAAATATTGGGAAGGATTCATCTTTTCAAAACCAAGGAGTATCTGCCAGGCCAGGCTGGAGTCGGTGCCGGTGCCAATCGTCTCAACCGTATAATCCTGCCAGGCGAGTCCCACCCCTCCTCCAAAATAAAGGAAAAATCCCCGTTGTTTCCAATTCACGTCTCCCAGCGGCGGGGTTTCCATCCGATAAGTAGCGTTCAGCATCAGGCTGTTCGTCACCCGGTCAGAAACAGACAACGGAGTCACCATAGGGGGATTGATAATTGAATCGATGCGATTGAAGGTATAAAGATATTCGACTTCCAATTGAAATTTCTGCGCCAGGGTAAGCCCCAAAGACGCCTTGAGGGAATAACCGGGAGCGAAGTCGGCATCACCGAAGGACGGATTGGATTTCAGTTCCGCATCGGGAGCTACCGTCCATCCCCCCGCCAGACCGATGCTCAAAAAATTATCCGTCTGCGCCCGGACCGTGTCGGCACCAAAAATCAAAACCTGAAAAAAAAGAAAGGCGCCAACGAGTAGTAACTGTTTGGGAAAAGCGGTGAGGTTTAACAAAAACTCCTCCAAGGATCAGACTAAAGTGATCAGCGTCACTTCCGGCGGGCAATTGAAGCGGATGGGTACCACCAGGTGGCCCACTCCGCGGGTGATGTAGGTTTGACGGTCCCCGTCGCGTACCAGGCCTTTTAAATACCTATGATCACGCGTCGGGCTGAACGGCGCTCCTATAAGGGGCAGGGATATCTGACCGCCATGGGTATGGCCGGACAACACCAGATCGATTTTGTGCGAGGATGCAATGTGTCGATTGATGTCCGGGTTGTGGCTCAATAGAATTTTTACCGATTCCATGGGAATATTGCGCAGGGCCTTGCCTAAATCCCAGCTGTGCCAGTAATCATCAATCCCCAGCAATTGAATAGCCTCATCTCCGCGCTTCAAGGTAATGTGCTGATTCCGCAATACGGGAATTCCGGCACGCGTCTCAAAATCATGACACAGGCGTTCGGTCACATTCGACCCGCTCCAAAAATCATGATTCCCCAGCACCGCATAGGTTCCAAAAGGCGCTTTCGCCCGCCCGAGGGCCGCTACCAGATTGTCCAGATACGTGAAATCAAATTCATGAACCTCATCCCGGGAAGTTCTGAGCGTGTGCCCGATAAAATCTCCGGTCAGCACCACCAAGTCCGGTTTTTCCGCCAGCGCCAGATCCACCGCATAATCCAGATGCTCCTTGTCGACCAGCGGGGAAGAGTGCAGGTCGCTGAGTTGGGCAATTTTAAATCCGCGAAAAGCTTCCGGCAGGCGCTTCAATCGAATGGGCACCCGCTCCAACTGGATTTGGGAACTCAGGGTATTGGAATACCCTTTACCCACTCCCAGCGCGGCCACGCCGAAAATACCCAGGGCCCCTTTCAAAAAAAACCGGCGGCTCAGCGGACGTGTGAATAATGAAGGTTTTTTATCCATAAGTTTCAATAAAGGAAATCATCCAATGCATACCCATTCAGTATAACAAAGCAAAAACGCGCCCTGCATAAAAGTTCGCGGGCAAACCCTGCCCAAGGCGGGCTCAAAGCATTTGAATAATGGGGTTTTAAAAGAAAGGCGGGGTAACTATTAAAAGATCGGACGCTGAGAGTTACGCTTCAGTAAAAGATTTTCCATCCTCGGACATAAGATTATTTCTCCATTGTTCCAGGAAGAAAATTTTGCTGGTGCCTGGGTC
>CBDVDB010000095.1:0-7560 GCA_965372625.1 uncultured Nitrospinaceae bacterium | reverse complement strand
CTTGGCAAAACCCGCGTTTTGATTTATGGTTGCCGGGGATTTCCTAACCCCAAAGCTACTGAAACACCGGTTTAATGTCAATCCATTTAAAGGATTTTCGAGCGTGACGACTCCCGCCCCACCCTCGCGGCTGGTTTACATTTATTTTTTCATTTCCGGGGTTACCGCCCTGGTCTACGAGATCATCTGGACGCGCCAGTTGACGCTGGTGTTCGGCCATACGGTGTACTCGGTAGCCATTGTACTATCAGCGTTTATGGCCGGGCTGGGGTGCGGCAGTTACGTCTGGGGCAACGTGATCGACCGGGCAGTGGCGGACCGGGAGAAGACGCCGCCGCTACTCGTATATGGGAGGATCGAAATCCTCATTTTCGCGACCAGCGCCGTGTTGTCGCTGATCTTCTCGGAATTTCACGTCGTCTACGCCTGGATGCACCGCTGGCTTCCGGAATCGCCGGTGCTGTATGACGTCCTCAAAGCGGCGCTGGCGTTTCTGTTGATGTTCATCCCCACCACGTTCATGGGGGCGACCCTGCCGATCATCAGCAAATATTTCGTGACCGACAACAGCCGGCTGGGCACGCAGATCGGGACTCTGTATGCCCTCAATACCCTGGGCGCGGCGGCGGGTTGCGTGTTGACCGGCTTCCTGTTCATTGCCGCCTTCGGCGTTCTGCAGACGGCGCTGATCGCCTCCTGCGCGAATCTCATTATCGGCATCGGCTGTATCCGCATTGTTCAGGAGGAGCATCCCGGCGAAAAAATGCGGTGGCGTTTGCCTGCGATCAAGTGGCCTGCGATCATGCTGAGCGCCGATCAAAAATTGTGGATGGGCATCGCATTCGTTTGCGGCTTTACCGCTTTGGCGTACGAGGTGTTATGGACGCGTCTGCTGGTGTTCAGCATCGCCAGCACGGTGTACTCATTCAGCCTGATGCTGGCGGTCTTCCTGTTCGGCATCGCTGTCGGGAGCCTGGCGGTGGTGCCGCTGATGGCGCGCGTGGCTTCCCTGCGGACGTTGCTTATTGCCCTGCAGGCGGGGATCGGGGTTTACGTGCTGTTCACGCTGTTTTCGATGGAGAGTCTTTTGTCCGCTCCCTGGAACAGTTACAACCTGACGCATCCCGGCCAAACATTTTTACATTATGTTAAAGATTCGGCGTTGTTGATGTTACTGCCGGCCTTGTTGTTCGGGATGAGTTTTCCGGTGTTGATCAAACTGGTGGCGGGCGGGCACGAACACATCGGCCGCGGCACCGGACAAATTTATTCGGCGAATACGCTGGGGGCTATTTTCGGTTCGCTGGCGGCGGGATTTTTGCTGCTGCCCCTCCTGGGTACCGGGCAAAGCCTGGTGGCGGTGGCGACGCTCAATCTGTTGATGGTGCCGCTGTTGTTCGCCACAGGAGGCACCTCGACGCCCAGGGTGCGCAAGGGAGGTGCCGTGGCGGCGGTGGCGGCGGTGCTCGCCTTGAACGTGCTTCTGCCGGGGAACCTGCTTGACCGGTTCTTCATGCGGGACAGCGCCGGCCAGCGTGATTCCGGCAACCTGCTTTTTATGGAAGAGGGCCTGACGGATACCGTGGCGGTGTTCAAGGACGATTACGGGAATCTGGACCCGAACGCCAAGCGGCTGATCACCAACGGCATCTCCATGTCGGCCGCCAACGTTACCGCTTCGCGTTACATGAAACTGCTCGCGCACGTGCCCATCCTGCTGTCCGATCATCCGGCAGACGTGCTGGTGATCTGTTTCGGGACGGGGCAGACCACCGGGGCGGCGGGGATTCATCCGCGCGTCCAAAAAGTAGACAGCGTGGAGTTGTCGTCCAGCGTTCTCAATGCGGCGCCCCTGTTCAAGGCCGAGAACCATGATGCCATCAACAATCCGAAAGTCCATATCATCCTGCAGGATGGACGCAATTTCCTGCTGACCACGCAAAAGAAGTATGACGTGATTACGGGGGAACCCCCGCCGCCGCGTACGGCGTTCACCGTGAATCTGTACACGCAGGATTATTACGAGGCGGCGCGGGACCGGCTCAAGCCGGGAGGCATCATGACGCAATGGATTCCCCTGCACAGCCAGAGCGCACGGGAAGTGGACATGCACTTCAAAACATTTCTGTCGGTGTTTCCGCATGCCATCGCCTGGATGTCGGTCGCCAACGAGGTGCTGATCATCGGGTCCGGCCAGCCGATTGCCATCGATTTCCAAAAACTGGAGGAGCGTCTGGCGGAGCCTGCGGTGGCTGAGGCTCTGCGGGATATTTATATTCCCGACGCGGCCAGCCTGCTCGGCAATATCTGGTTTCTGGAAGAGGAGATGCAACAGCTTTCGGAAGGTCAGCCGGTGATCACCGACAACCGGCCGCGCATCGAGTTCTATCTCGACACCGGCAAGGTGATCGGCGTATCAGGACAGGAGCGGCTGGTGTTCAACCGGACGCCGGTGGCAGAGGTCATCCGCCGCATTTCAGGCATGGAGTATCCGGATATGAAACGGTTCAAACAGCAATACCAGGCCATGGATTTGTACCAGCGCGGCGTCATGTACGGCAACCGGGGTCTGCTGTTGGAGGCCATTGAACTTGCGGGAAACGGCGAGTTGTTCCGGTATCACCTGCAGGCCGGGCGGAACCAGATCGACCGCCTGCTGGCGCAACTCAAGCAATCGCCGGGCGACCTGGAGATTCTTCTCAATTTGGGACACGCTTTTTATCAGATCGGGGAATATGCCCGGAGTGTGGACTATCTGGAACAAGTGCTGGCCCAGGAACCCCAACAGGGATTCGCCCGGTTATACCTGGGGTACAACCTCATGGAACTGAAGCGGTGGGACGAGGCGCGGCAAGCGCTGGAAACCGCCGTCAAAAACGATCCGCGTCAGTTGCGAACGGTAATGCAGGAAATCGCGTTGATCGAGTTGACCGGCAAGTCGAAGGAGAACCCGGCGGACCTGAGTCTGCTGAATGCCCTGGCGCAGTTTTACAACGTCAAGAATGATTACGGAAAATCGCTGGAATATTCCAACCGGGTGCTGGCAAGCGATCCGCTGAATGAGGAGGCGTTAAAAAGCGCGTTGTTCAGTTACCGGGGCCGGGGCGAACCCCACGAGGTGTTCGGGGCCAGTATCCGTTACGAAATGGTAAAGCCGGACGATATCCATTATCAATATATCATGGCGGAAATGCATGTGAAGACGCTGAATTGTTTCAAAGCGATACCCTATCTCGAGAAAATCCTGAAGGCAGACGATACCTACCCCAACGCGCAAAAATTGATGAACCGTTGTCAGGCGGGCATCAGGGAGAAGGTTCCGTTGACTTGAGGCGCGGCCGCTATGGAGTACCGCGGGGTCAGGGGGTCTTGCGCCGGATTTTGATAACATCCCGGGAGTCATCGGAGAACTGCTTGCTGATGGCGACCATTTCCGGAAGCAGGTCCATGAATATCTGCAGGATATCCGGGTCGAACAGTTTCCCGCTCTGGCTTTGCATTTCCTCAACCGTATCTTCAATCGACCAGGCTTTTTTGTAGGGGCGGTCGCTGGTCAGGGCATCATAAACATCGCACACCGTTACGATCCGCGCCACCCGGGGAATTTCGTCGCTCTTCAGGCCTCGGGGATAGCCGGAGCCGTCCCATCGCTCATGGTGGTTGCCGGCGATGACTTCGGCCATTTGCAGAAATTCCGATTCGCTTCCGGATAAAATCAACGCGCCGATTTCGGCGTGGGTTTGCATGATCGCCCACTCTTGCGGATTCAGTTTTCCGGGTTTAAGAAGAATGTGGTCGGGAATGCCGATTTTTCCAATATCGTGCATGGGGCTGGCATGGCGAATAAGGTGGCATCGATGCTCGTCCAGATCCATGCCCTGCGCCAGGCGTTCGCACAGTTTGCTGATGCGTATAACGTGCATGCCCGTTTCGTTGTCGCGGTATTCCGCGGCCCGGGCCAGACGGTGAATGATCTCCACCTGATATTGTTTCAGTTCCTGGGAGCGTTCCACTACCTGATTTTCGAGCGACTTTTTCTCCTGGTGAGCGGAGTTGTGCAACATCCGGACTTCCAGAATATTATTGATCCGGGCCAGCATTTCTTCCATGATGAAAGGCTTGTGGACGAAATCCTTGGCGCCCGCCTTTAAAGCTTTCAAACGGGTTTCGGGATCCAATTGTGCCGTCAGTACCAGAATGGGAAGGTAGCTTTCTTTTTTCAGCGAGTTCAGGGCATTCATCACATCGAACCCGCTGAATTCCGGCATTTTGATGTCCAGAAGAATCAGGTCCGGATGAATCGATTGATAGATATCCGGGATGGAACGGGAATCGGTGGTGGCAGTGACATTGTGATAGCCCACCGAGTTCAGCATCCTTTGCAGGACGTTGATATTGCCCTGCTCGTCATCGACAATCAGAATTTTGGCATCAGTAAACTTGGCATCTTGGGGCGACGTGGAGAGCATAATTGCCAGTGGTAAGGGATTAATAATACTTTAGTAATCTCTCGAGCAATCCACCCAAGATAAAAATTACTGTGAAAATCAATGTGTAGCTATATGCTAATCCAAAAACCGCTCCCCGTCAATCCTGCTTGACGTTAGTCCAGTAAACTCAATTACTTAAACTTTTCGCATACTTAGAGGAATTATGGGAGTTGGTTTCATCTGGAAAACCCACCTGAAAACAGTAACTTAACGAGAGCAAAATTCAGCGCTCAGGGCCGTTAAAAGTCATTGGATTTCAATGGGTTTCTGAGGAAGATCAGGAAGTGAATTTTAACAGCAGACTTTTAACGGTGCGGTAAGCGCTCACCAGAAACGCTTCCGCCTTGAAGTACCAGTAGGTTTTGGTATCGAACAATTTTTCGTGGGTTTCGAACAATAGTTTTGGAATATCCAATTTTTCAGGGCATTTGGGCAGGCAGTCGCCGCACTCGGTGCAGGCGAAGGCAAAGCTTCCGGGGAACCAGTGGCCCCGGCCCAGCATATTGTAGCGGTATTTCCCGTAGGCCTGCATGTCATAACCCTCCAGCAGATTGCGGAACCGGAGGACTTCGGGGATGTTGATGTTTTCCGGGCAGGGCAGGCAATCACTGCAGTAAGTGCACAAGCCGGAGATGGAGCGGGAGGCGTCATCCATTCGCGTTTTGATTTCCATATCCTCCCGGGAAAAGTAATCGCCGCCATTCAGCATGGCCCGGTTTTGGTCGAAATGTTCCAGCGCGTGCATGCCCAAGGTCAGAGTGGTGACTTCAGGATGGCTCAGGCAGAAGCGGCCGTTGAACTGGATGACGGAGAGCGGATGGCACAGTTCCTTTAATTTGCCGGAGGGGTTCCATAAGTTTCCGCCCTTGTCGTTGGGAGAAATAATGAGGATGCCCAAATCCTTTTCGGCCGCCAGCGCCACCGCCGGCTGGTTCCTTTGAAAAAAGTAATAGTAATGAAGATTGACGAAGCTGAACAGATCGGTGCGGATGGCTTTTTCAATAACGGGCAGTGGCGCGTGGGTGGAGAACCCGATATGGCGGACCAGGCCCTCCTCCTGGAGGCGGTGCAGAGTTTCCACCGGGCCGCCGGGTTTTACCGCCGCCTGCAGCAGCTCTTCATTATTAATACCGTGCCAACCATAAAAATCGATGAAATCCATTTGCAGGGCTTCCAATTGTTTTTCAACCAGCGCGCGGGTTTCGTCGGCGGTCATGGGCGAGCCCTTGGTCATCATTTTAAATTGAGCGCGCGGGGTGCCCAGCTCTTGCAGAACCTTCCCATAAAGATGTTCGCTTTTGACGTAGCCGTGGGCGGTTTCGAAATGGTTGATTCCTATCTCCAGGGCCCGGCGGGTGGATTCCAGACAATTTTCAACCGCCGCTTTGGGAAGATGACTGCGCGGCGGGGTCCAAACGTACTTGTAGCGCATGCCTCCCAGGGTGAGGACGGAAATCATCTCTTCCGTTTGGCCGAACCGCCGGTACTCCATGGCCGGGTTTTCGGGGGCAGGGCGGGTGGAAATTTCTTTCAAGGGTTGGGTCATGGCTCCGGGTCAAACATTCAAAAGAGTTGATTTCCCCATGCTAGGCAAGAAACGGGCTGCCGTCAACCCTGGCCCGCCAGGGGCAGGAAAGGGGGTTGGAAATGCCCCTCTAAACATAGTAATCTAACATCGGAAACACGGTTCCGTTCCCGGCTGTTGCGCTCGCAGGAATGCCGGTTTTTCCGCCATCACGAAAAAGGACACCCTTGGCCGCCTTTCGCTTCATTCATTGTTCCGATTTGCATATCGACAGCCCGTTCAAAGGCTTCTCCGAGATTCATCCGAAGTGGGCCCAGCGCCTGCGCGAAGCCCCTCTGCAATCGTTTTTGAATATCGTCGACTTGGCGATACAGGAGAAGGTGGACGCGGTGATCATTGCCGGCGATGTGTTCGACGGCGAAGATAAAAGCCTGCAGGCGCAGTTCAAGTTCCGGGGCGGACTGCAAACCCTGTCCGATCACGGGATTGCTTCCTTTATTGCGCATGGCAACCATGATCCCATCAATCGCTGGTCCACCACCCTGGAGTGGCCGGAGGGGGTCACGGTGTTTCCCGGCACCCGCGTGGCCTCTGTTCCGGTGGAGAAAGACGGCCGCGCGTTGGCGCACATTTATGGTACGAGTTTTCCCGAACGCGATGTGTTTGACAACCTGGCCCTGAAGTTCAAACGCCAACCGCATCCGGGTTTCGCGGTAGCGGTTCTGCACGCCAACGTGGGCGGCCATCCGGATCATGATCCTTACGCGCCCTGTTCGGTGGATGATCTGGTGGCGCAGGGAATGGACTATTGGGCGTTGGGACACATTCATGCGCGCAAGGTGTTGCGGGGAAGCCATCCGGCAATCGTCTACTGCGGCAATCCGCAGGGCCGCCACTTCAAGGAGTCCGGCCCCAGAGGCTGTTATCTGGTGACCCTGCAAGAGGACGCGGTGCCGGATATCCAGTTTGTGGCCACCGATACCCTGCGTTTTGTCGAAGCCACACTGGATCTTTCTACCTGCGTGACGCTGGACACGGTAGTCGCGGAAATCGTCGGCCAGTGCCAAATGTTTTTGGAGCAGGCGGACAACCGCAGCCTGGTGGTTCGCCAGACCCTGACCGGACGGACCGAGACGCATCCGCTCCTGCGCAAGGGCGGGACGCTGGCGAGTTTACGGGAAGAAGCGCTCCGCAATTTTCCGTCTCGCGGGCGCGGCCTGTGGCTGGAGTTTCGGCTGCAAACCCGCGGCGCGTACGATATCAACGCTTTGAAACAGGGCCAGGACTTTATCGCGGATTTGATCGCGCTGTATGATCTGAGAACGGTTCCGGTGGCTCTCCCGGATTGCCGGGAAGTCCTCAAGCCCCTGTTCCAGAACTGGGAGGGCGGTCACCTGCTTTCGGAATTCAGCCACGATGAACTCAGGGAGATTTTATTCCAGGCGCGTAACCTGACTCTGGATGAACTGGTGAACCACGACTGACCCCCTGCCAGGGGAGGGTACTGGCTGACAGTTGACGGCATGCGATGGTCCTTGAGCGCTT